>NZ_CAWQNB010000043.1:0-30538 GCF_963896135.1 Proteus sp. G2609
CGCCGTGGCAGACATTGTGTATTCCTGATGCACGTCCATTTGGTCTTTGTCACAAAATACAGGTGAAAAATATTTGATCAGGATGCCATTGAAAAATTGCGAGGCTACTTTGCCAGTGTTTGTGCTGATTTTGATGTTGAACTGGTTGAAATGGATGGGGAACGGGATCACGTTCATTTACTGATTAATTACCCGCCAAAACTGGCGATATCTAATCTGGTTAACAGCCTTAAAGGGGTATCGAGTCGATTACTTCGACGTGATCGCCCTGATATTGCCCAACGTGATTACTACAAGGGGGTTCTTTGGTCGCCGAGTTATTTCGCGGGGAGTTGTGGTGGCGCACCAATATCCATTATCCGCCAGTACATTGAGCAACAGGAAACACCGAGTTAGTTAAAAAACCGCGCCTTATATCCCCGACCTGAAGGACGGGGTTTTACGGTGCTTTGGATAATTAAAAAATAACTTCACATCCCTAATGCAAGATTAATCAAATAGTTGACGAATATTCTGTTCACCTAAACCAGGCCCAACACTCATTCCTAAACCCGTTCGCATCAATACTGCAGTGACTTTTTCACTCGGCGTTAAAATTGAAATCGGCTCCTTTCCTTTTGCCCCATAAACCCCTTGCCAACGCTCTTTTACTTGAACCGAACAACCTAATGTATGCTCAGCTAACTCTATCAGGAGGTTATCAACCTCTTCGCTGTTAAAAGGCTGTGCATCTAAGCTATATTCATGAGAATCACCAATAATAAGATCGCCATAAGGAGTCGGGGTAATTAATAAATGAATACCATACTGCTCAATCAACGGCGATTGCATTTTAATTTCTTTCGCTAAAGCCTGTGCCTCAGGTAAATCAGCAAATGCACCATAGTGAGTACAACTTAATCCCGTCATTAGCGCATGCGCCAATCCAATATTTTGCTCTGCTGTCACTCGCAACATCTGCAAGCGGCAAACTATAGGGTCAAGCTTTTTTATTTCGTCAGCCAGTAATGTTTGATAATCGTGCCCTGAGCAGACAATGATCTTTTCTGCACTAAATGTGCCATTACTGGTGATCAATGTCCCCGTATCTACATCAATATCTCGTACTAATGTGGAAAAATAACTCGTTACATTAGCTAAGCTGCCTAGGTAAGCCGCTAACTGTGGGATCGCTTCTCGCGAAAAGAGCACCTGATCTTCTTTGCCGTGCAATGCCACTCTATGGTGTTGTAATTGACCACCATAAACCGTCGCTAATTGTGTTTTAGAAAGTAATTCACAATCATAGCCATAGGTTTTAGCTCGACCATCGACAAAGGCTTCAAGAACAGCTTGCTCAGATTGTGTACGTGCTAACAGATAAGTCCCTTTTTGACGCGTTAAAAAGTTAGCCTGTTTGCCCATAGTTGCCCAAATTTCACGACTATTTTTCGCTAAATCTAGCATTTTTCCCGGCGCTTGACCCAAAATTAATCCGTGACCAAAATTACGTACAGAAGCGCCCACAGGCGTGTAACTGCGCTCAAAAATAGCAACACGTAAACCTCGCTGAGCCGCTGCATACGCATGAGATAAACCAATAATGCCCGCACCAATAACAGCAATATCAAATTTCATATGACACCCTAAACAAGATAGAGTGCATCGCACCCTATCTATTAATTAATAAAGTAAAAAATAATTATTTTGCACTCTTACCGTCATAGCGCTTACGCCATTCAGTTAAAATGGTGTCGCGCTTTTCAGCAGCCCAAATAAAATCATTTTTAATTAAACGTTGAGCATAATCGTGAGGTAATTCTGTTTGGCTTACGGGTACACTGGTATTGGCTAATACAGCAAAATTAGCACTATAAAGCTTCATCGCTTCCTTTGAGGCGGAAAAATCAGCTAATTTTTGCGCGGCATCTCGCTTATTAGTTCCTTTGATTATCGCCGTTGCTTCAATATCCCAACCCAATCCTTCTTGCGGTAATATGATGTCTAGTGGCGCCCCTTGTCGTTTCAATTGGATCGCCGGATATTCAAAGGATATGCCTATCGGGTATTCCCCCGATGCAGCCATTTTGCAGGGTTTGGAGCCAGAATGAACATATTGACCAATATTCTGATGCAACTTGTCCATATATGCCCACCCCTCTTGTTCACCAAATATTTGTAACCAAGCACTTACATCTAAAAACCCAGTGCCTGATGATGCCGGATTTGGCATAACGATTTTGCCTTTGTATTCAGGCTTAGTGAGATCTTGCCAAGAAAAGGGTTTAGATAACCCCAATTTTTGTGCTTCTATCGTGTTGTAGCAAATCGTTGCCGCCCAGACATCCATACCAACCCAAGTTGGCGGGTTGTTGCTATCACGAAATTTCACATCAATATCATCTAACTGCGCCGGAGCATAAGGCTCAAGCATATTTTGCGCTTTTAATATTGCTAAACTTGATGCAGCTAATCCCCACACAACATCGGCTTGAGGACGATCTTTTTCTGCTAATAATTTAGCGGTGATAATCCCCGTTGAATCTCTTACCCATTTTATTTTTATATCAGGATATTTAGCCTCAAATGCTTGTTTATAAGCTTGTAATTGTTCACTTTCTATTGCGGTGTATACCGTAATTTCAGTCGCTGCAAAGACCGTTCCCGCAGAGAATAATAAGCTGGTGGCAAGTATCAGTTTTTTTAACATCATGCGATTTTCCTAGTATTGCTATGTGAGAGAATTAAACCTTTAAATTTATTGCTTAGCTTCACGCTGATGCCACGCTTGTGTACGGCGAATAACACCTTGCGAAGCAATAGATAACAATATCGAAACCCCTGCCGAGGTGGTTAAAATCAATGTCGACATAGCCGCTGCGCCACCAATATTGCCCGCATCATCCATATTCAATACCGCAACCGCGGCTAAAATAGTGTCTGGGCTATAAAGGAAGATCGCCGCGGAAACCGTTGTCATAGCAGAAACAAATAGATAACGATAAATATCTAATAATGCCGGCAAACAAAGAGGAATAGTGATACGCCAAAAGTGACGATATAAAGGCGCTTTTAAGGATAATGAAGCTGCCTCGAATTCTTTATCTAACTGGCGCAGTGCCGTGCTCGCAGTCATATAGGCGGTAGTGAAAAAGTGTGCAATGGAGCACAGCACTAATAACACCATACTGCCGTATAAAAAGTTCAGTGGATTATTCGGTAAGTTAAAGAAAAATACATACCCTAATCCCAACACTAACCCCGGAACGGCCATCGGTACAAAACTTAACATACGTAGCAGATTGTTAAGCCAAGAGTGAGAAGCCGTTTTCTCTATTAAGTAAGCGCCCATAAAGATCAGAAAGCAGCCGATAGTGGCAGTGTAAAATGCCAAAATAATACTGTTGGTATAGGCGAGCCAGCCCCCGGGCAATCCTTCAAAATTATAATGACGTAACGAAAACGATAAGTTATAAGGCCAGAACTGAATAAAAGAGGAGTAAACTGCCGTACCAAATACTAATAAAAACAGCGCGCAAATAAGCATCACAAATATTAGATAAAGCGTGTCACGCTGAAAATTAGCTTTTGGTAAATAGAATTGAGCACGCGAGCTCATTGCATCACGTTGACGTTTACGTAACCAAACATCGACACCGAAGGTCAACAATGCAGGCAGCAATAACAACATACCGATTAAAGCACCGCGGCCAAATTGTTGCTGACCAAGCACGGCTTTATAGGCTTCTAACGCCAGTACTTGATAATCTCCGCCGACGACAACCGGAATACCAAAGTCAGTAATAGTTAACGTAAATACCAAGCACAATGCTGCGAAAATCCCATGTCGGCTCGATGACCAAGTGACACTACGAAAAGTGCGCCAAGAAGAGGCCCCTAAGCTAGATGCAGCATCAAATAAACGAGCATCAGACATGGATAATGCGGAGAGTAAAATCATTAGCGCATGAGGAAAAGTGTAGATCACCTCACCAAGCACTAATCCCCAATAACCATAAATACTCTCTGTGAGTAAGCTACGCAATAGCCCTTGGTTACCAAATAGATAAACCAATGCAATACCCGGTAGCATAGAAGGAGCGAGTAAGGGTAATAGTGATATTCCACGCCACAAGGATTTAAAAGGGATCAAGGTGCGATGTAGAGCATAAGCAAACAGGTAAGCCAGTGGCACTGTAATAACAGCAACGCTTAACGAAACACTAATACTGTTACCCACCAACCACAGAAAATTAGCACTGGTGAACAAATCAATAGCGGCCTGAAAACCACCACCTTGTGATATATCAGGCGTAAAACCTCGCCAGAAAATAGCCAATAAAGGCAATAAAACCCCAAGAGTAAGTAAGCAAATAATAAATAACTTACCACCAGCAACAAACAAACTATCTAAACGATTAATAGATTTGGTAGGTACTATCACTGACATTATCTCGCTACCTTACGCAAATATGTGTAGTTCATTAGCCGGTAAAGTCACTTTAACTTTACCGTTTTGAATACTATGTAGCTCAGCAGCAGAGATCTCGGCTTGTAATAAATGTCCCGGTAAATGGTCTAATTCAAACTTCATAATGCAACGACTTCCCAAAAACACCACATTTTGTATATTGGCATCGTATTGATTATGTTTGTTTTGTATTGGGTTAATTTTGATTGATTCAGGTCGACAAAAGAGACGCCCTTGATTATGAGGTATTGCAGTATGTTTTAATTGGACTTCTCGTGAGCCAATCATCGCCTCACCGTGCTGATTTCTATTGAAAGGTAACCAGTTACCTTTTCCTACAAACTCTGCAACAAATGGTGTTTGTGGATGGTTGTAAATCTCTTCACTACTGCCGTACTGCTCAACCTTGCCGTTATTCATTACAGCTATCCTATCGGCCATTAGCATGGCTTCATCTTGATTATGAGTGACCATTAGCGTAGTGATATTTAAGCTTTGCTGTAAATTACGTAGCTCCACGCACAAATGTTCACGCACTTGTGCATCTAATGCCGACATTGGCTCATCCAGTAATAGTAAAGAAGGGGCCGGAGCCAAAGCACGAGCCAATGCCACGCGCTGTTGTTGACCGCCAGATAATTCTCCTGGATATTTTTTCTTTCGATCTTGTAAACCAACTAACTCCAGCATTTCATTAACGCGATTTTTAATCACATTACGAGGCTGACCGGCTAAACCATACGCAATATTCTGCTGTACCGTCAGGTTAGGAAATAATGCATAGGACTGAAATAAGATCCCATAGTCACGGGCTTGAGGGGGAAGGTGTGAGATGTTGTTATCGTAATTAAAGATACTACCGTGATCTTGTGTTTCTAATCCGGCAATACAACGTAATAATGTGGTTTTTCCACATCCAGAAGGCCCTAATAGGCAGACTAACTCGCCTTGTTTAATCTCTAAAGAAACACCATCTAAAGCAATAAATTGATTAAATCTCTTTTGAATATTCTCTACACGAATATGTGGCATTGAGCCATTTTGTGAGTTTATAGTGAACTGTAACATATCGCTTACCACGCCAATTTATGATGATTGACTAGAGATTAAGCGACAATGATTAAAGTTTTATGAAAATTTAAAACTGATTTATATTTTTTTTAAATGGCTAGTCACTAGACTATTATTACAAAGATAAAATATAGATTTTAAATTTATATTGTAGAAAGATTATTAATAACATCTCTATTATTTTTAGGCGTTACATTAAAAAGACACCTTATTGATTTTATTTTAATTTTCATCGATATATTTATAGTAATAATATATTTATCTGATAAAAAATAAAAACTTACGTGATTTTTAATCTATTCACTTTTTACACTGGTATTTATCTTTGTAATGTTTTTTAATAACAAAGAACTTAAAAATAATAGTGAGTTAAAAATGCCCCGCACCTAAAATTAAGATACGGGGCAAAATTGGCAATAAACTATTAAATAATATTATTCAACAGTCACTGATTTAGCCAAGTTACGAGGCTGATCGACATCAGTCCCTTTAATTAACGCCACATGATAAGAAAGTAACTGTAATGGTACAGTATAGAAAATTGGCGCAATTAACTCTTCAACATGAGGCAGAGAAATCAGTTTCATTGTTTCACTTTCTTCAAAGCCAGCATCTTGATCGGCAAACACATACAGTAAACCACCACGAGCGCGCACTTCTTCAATATTAGATTTTAATTTCTCTAATAATTCATTATTTGGCGCTACGATGATAACGGGCATATCAGCATCAATTAAAGCAAGAGGTCCATGTTTTAATTCACCAGCCGCATAAGCTTCTGCATGAATATAAGAGATCTCTTTTAACTTTAATGCGCCTTCTACCGCTATTGGATATTGATCACCACGGCCTAAGAAGAGTGCATGACTTTTTTCTGAGAAGTCTTCTGCTAAAGCTTCAATCACTTTATCTTTCGACAACATACTTTCAATACGGCTAGGTAGTGCATGAAGCGCCATTGCAACTTGTTGTTCAAGGGCTTCAACACCTTTAATGCGTCCCATATAGGCCACTAGCATTAATAAAACGGCCAGTTGCGTTGTAAAGGCTTTGGTTGAGGCAACCCCAATTTCAGCCCCTGCTTTAGTCATTAACACAAATTCAGATTCACGTACTAAAGAAGAGCCAGCCACATTACAAATTGCCAGCGATGATAAATAACCTAACTCTTTTGATAAGCGTAATGCTGCTAGAGTATCTGCCGTTTCACCTGATTGAGATAAGGTTATCAGTAAACTATTGCGACGAGTCGCTGGTTTGCGATAGCGATATTCTGATGCAATTTCCACATCACAGGGGATCCCCGCTAAAGATTCAAACCAATAACGCGATACCATACCTGCGTTATAAGATGTACCGCAGGCAACGATTTGAATATGTTCCACTTGAGATAAGATCTCTGGTGCTTTAGATCCTAACTCACTAAGATCAATACTTTCTGCTTTTAAACGCCCTTCAAGGGTGTTTTTAATGGCTAAAGGCTGTTCATAGATCTCTTTTTGCATATAGTGACGATAAATACCTTTGTCACCCGCATCATATTGCACATTCGATTCGATAATATCACGATTAACTTCTTCGCCATTAACATCATAAATATGCACATGACGACGAGTAATTTCGACAATATCGCCTTCTTCAAGGTAGATAAAGCGGCGAGTAACAGGCAATAAAGCCAGTTGGTCAGAAGCAAGGAAGTTTTCCCCAACACCAAGACCTACGACCAGTGGGCTTCCTGAGCGTGCTGCCACTAATAGCTCTGGTGTACGACTATCCATAATGACAGTACCGTAAGCACCACGTAATTGAGGGATCACACGCTGTACGACTTCACGTAATGTGCCGCCTTGGCGCTGTTCCCAATTGACTAAGTGAGCAATAACTTCAGTATCAGTTTGAGAGGCAAACTGATAACCCCGGTTAATTAACTCAGCTTTTAGCTCTTGGTAGTTTTCAATAATCCCATTATGTACCACGGCAATAGTGCCGGAGACATGAGGATGAGCATTATCTTGACAAGGTTCACCATGGGTTGCCCAACGGGTATGAGCAATACCTGTACCACCAATAACTTGTGTTTTTTCTGCTTCTTCTGCCAGCATCTGTACTTTGCCAACTTCACGCAGACGTGTCATATGACAATCATTATCTACAACAGCTAATCCCGCTGAATCATAACCGCGGTATTCTAAACGACGTAAACCTTCAATTAAGATTTCTGCGATATCGCGTTGTGCAACTGCACCTACTATTCCACACATTGTGTTATTCCTAAAACTGTGCGTTTTTCGCACTTGATGTCTTTATACCTGATTATTTTGTTCCCCAAGCCATGGTAGAAAACGGGGATATTTTTGTTTTTAGAATAATAGCGTACAAGAAAAGGGCGATAATGAAATATACGCCCTTATCTTAAAATTATTGTTTTTTCTTCACCGGACGTTTCCAGCCAGAGATATGTGTTTGCTTCACTCGGCTAATGACTAATTCGTTTTCGTTGACATCTTTTGTCAATGTTGTACCCGCACCAATTGTTGCGCCATTGGCCACGCAAACGGGGGCAACAAGTTGAGTATCAGAGCCGATAAACACATCATCACCAATGATAGTTTTAAATTTATTTGCACCGTCATAGTTACAAGTGATAGTGCCAGCGCCAATATTCACATTAGCACCCACTTCTGTATCACCTAAATAAGTAAGATGACCCGCTTTAGAGCCAACGCCTAAACTGGCTTTTTTCATCTCAACAAAGTTACCAACATGTGCTTTGTCTGCCAGCTGTGCTCCGGGGCGAAGACGAGCAAAAGGCCCAACAGTACACTCTTGCGCTAAATTTGCATCCTCGATCACCGTATAAGGGCTGATAATCGAACCATCACCGATCACACAGTTTTTCAGTACACAACCCGTACCAATTTCAACGTTATTACCTAAAGTGACTTCACCTTCAATAATAACGTTAGTATCAATCACCACGTCTTTTCCGTGAGTTAGCGTACCACGTAAATCAAAACGAGCCGGATCAAGTAACATTACCCCTTCAAGTAATAAGCGTTCGGCTTGTTCTGTTTGATAAATACGCTCTAATGCGGCAAGTTGTAAGCGGTTATTAACCCCTTCCATTTCGCTATGACGAGTAGGGTGAGCGGTTTCGATTTTACGACCTTCTTGGTGTGCAAGCGCAATAATATCAGTAATGTAGTACTCTTTCTGAGCATTGTTATTATCAAGCTTAGCTAACCAGCGTTTTAAATCGCCCCCATTAGCAACCAATATACCAGTATTGATCTCTTTAATTTTTAATTGTTCTTCAGAGGCGTCTTTTTGCTCTACGATACCAACAACATCGCCATTTTCGCGAACAATACGGCCATACCCCATAGGGTTATCTAAAATAACGGTTAATAAACCAATGCCACCAGCAGGTTTTACCGCAATTAAACGCTCTAAGGTTTCTTTAGTGATAAGCGGTACATCACCATAAAGCATTAGGATATCTTCATCATCAGCAAAGAAAGGTGCGGCTTGTTGCATAGCATGACCGGTACCTAATTGCTCAGCTTGTAGCACCCAATTGACAGGTTGTGAACCTAATGTTTCTTTCATAAGTTCACCACCGTGCCCATAAACAAGGTGGGTTTGTTGAGCACCAAGGGATTTTGCGGTATCAATGACATGTTGCACCATGGATTTGCCCGCAAGTTTATGAAGAACCTTAGGTAACTGTGAATACATACGGGTACCTTTTCCCGCAGCAAGAATAACAACACTTTTAGCTGAATTAGACATAATTAACCTGATAACTCCCGTAAAGAATGGCAAGTAAACCTGTTTATGCCAAATAATACTACATATTTCGTTACACAAAATATTTCTGAAAGCAAAAAAGCCAGTTAGCTATAACTAACTGGCTTTTTATTCATGGACTGCCTATTTACATTAGCGTCTAGTCAATTCGATTACACGTAGTTTTGCAATCGCTTTGGCTAATTCTGCTGATGCTTGAGCATAATCAACATCACCATGAGAGGATTGAATGTGTTCTTCAGCTTTACGCTTAGATTCCAACGCTTTCGCTTCATCCAAATCACGACCACGGATAGCTGTATCTGCCAGTACAATGACGCCTGTAGGCTGAACTTCGAGAATACCACCAGAAAGGTAGATAAACTCTTCTTCACCCGATGTTTTTACGACACGTACCATGCCCGGTTTTATGGCAGTTAATAACGGGGTATGCTGCGGATAAATACCGAGCTCACCTTCGCTACCAGTTACCTGAATATGTTTGACTTCGCCGTCATATAAATGCTTTTCAGCGCTGACAACTTTCAGGTGGAACGATGTATCGGCCATATCAACCTCCCGTCAGCCGTATTAAAGCTTCTTAGCTTTTTCTACTGCTTCTTCGATAGTACCAACCATGTAGAACGCCTGCTCTGGCAGGTGGTCATAATCACCGTTCAGAATACCTTTAAAGCCACGGATTGTGTCTTTTAGGGAAACGAACTTACCTGGTGAACCGGTAAATACTTCAGCAACGAAGAATGGCTGAGATAGGAAGCGCTGGATCTTACGCGCACGCGCAACAACCAGTTTATCTTCTTCTGACAGTTCATCCATACCTAAGATAGCGATGATGTCTTTCAGTTCCTGATAACGTTGCAGGATAGACTGAACACCACGAGCAACATCATAGTGCTCTTGGCCAACTACCAGTGGGTCTAACTGACGACTGGTTGAATCCAGTGGGTCAACCGCAGGGTAGATACCTAACGAAGCAATTTGACGGCTCAGTACCACTGTCGCATCTAAGTGAGCAAAGGTGGTTGCTGGGGATGGGTCAGTTAAGTCATCCGCAGGTACGTATACCGCCTGAACAGAGGTGATAGAACCTGTTTTGGTTGAAGTGATACGCTCTTGCAGAACACCCATCTCTTCAGCCAATGTTGGTTGGTAACCTACCGCTGATGGCATACGACCTAACAGTGCTGATACTTCTGTACCGGCTAAGGTGTAACGATAGATGTTATCGACGAATAACAGTACGTCACGGCCTTCATCACGGAATTTCTCAGCCATAGTCAGACCAGTCAGTGCAACACGCAGACGGTTTCCTGGTGGCTCATTCATCTGACCGTAAACTAACGATACTTTGTCAAGAACGTTAGAATCTGTCATTTCATGATAGAAGTCGTTACCCTCACGAGTACGCTCACCAACACCAGCAAATACAGAGTAACCTGAGTGCTCGATCGCGATATTACGGATCAATTCCATCATGTTAACTGTTTTACCAACACCCGCACCACCGAACAGACCGACTTTACCACCTTTAGCAAATGGACAGATTAAGTCCATAACTTTGATACCGGTTTCAAGCAGTTCTTGAGAGTTTGATAACTCTTCGTAAGTTGGTGCTTCACGGTGGATTGACCAACGCTCTTCGGTTTCAATCTCACCTTTCATATCAATAGGTGTACCCAGAACGTTCATGATACGTCCTAAAGTCGCTTTACCTACTGGTACTTCAATTGGGTGGCCTAAATCTTCAACCTTTAAGCCACGGCTTAAACCGTCTGATGTACCCATTGCGATACAACGAACGATACCACCGCCTAACTGTTGCTGAACTTCCAGCACCAGTTTTTCTTTACCATTCATAACCTCAAGAGCGTCGTATACTTTAGGGACGCTATCCTGAGGGAACTCGGCGTCCACTACGGCGCCGATTACCTGGACAATCTTTCCAGTAGCCATCTTGAATCCTCTACGTAATTCGTAAACCTAGCTGTTATACCGCGGCTGCACCAGATACAATTTCTGTCAGTTCCTGAGTAATGCTTGCTTGGCGTGCTTTGTTGTACACCAATTGCAGTTCTTTAATCAGATTACCACCGTTATCTGTAGCGGCTTTCATCGCGACCATTCGTGCTGCCTGCTCACTCGCTAAGTTCTCTACGACGCTCTGATAAACCTGCGATTCAATATAACGACGCAGTAAAGTATCCAGTAACGTCTTAGGATCAGGTTCGTACAGATAATCCCAAGATTTTTCTTTCAGTTCTTCATCATCACCTGGTGGTAATGGTAAAACTTGCAGAATTTTAGGCTCTTGGGCCATGGTATTGATGAACTTATTTGCCACCACATACAGTTTATCTAAACGACCTTCGTCATAAGCCTGCAACATGATATTGACTGGGCCGATAAGGTCAGATAGTTGCGGATCATCACCCATACCTGTTACTTGACCGACAACATTCCCACCTACAGAGGCAAAGAATGAAACGGCTTTAGAACCAACAAGGGCTAAATCTACTTCTACACCTTTATCAGACCACTCTTTCATGTCTGCCAGCAGTTTTTTGAACAAGTTAATGTTCAAACCACCACACAAACCACGGTCGGTCGAAACAACCAGGTACCCGACACGTTTAACTTCACGCTCTTCGAGGTATGGATGTTTATATTCCAGATTCCCTAACGCAAGGTGACCAATCACACTGCGCATGGTTTCTGCATAAGGACGGCTGGCTGCCATGCGTTCCTGCGTTTTACGCATTTTCGACGCGGCGACCATCTCCATCGCTTTAGTGATCTTCTGTGTGTTTTGCACACTGGCGATCTTCGAACGTATCTCTTTTGCGCCGGCCATTTCTGCTTCTCCTCATGAACCAGACGGCCTAATGATCATTATTAGGCCGAATAGTTATTACCAGGACTGAGTCGCTTTGAAGTTGTCTAGCACGCCTTTCAGCTTCGCTTCGATTTCTTCGTTATAAGTACCGGTCTGGTTGATTTCTTTCAGTAAATCAGCATGTTCACGAGAAGCATAAGCTAATAAAGCCGCTTCAAATGGCACAACTTTTGAAATTTCAACATCTTCCAGATAACCACGTTCTGCAGCAAACAGAGATAAAGACTGTTGTGCGACAGACATTGGTTCGTACTGTTTCTGTTTCAGCAATTCAGTCACTTTCTGACCGTGGTTCAATTGTTTACGGGTAGCATCATCCAGATCTGAAGCGAACTGAGAGAATGCTGCCAGCTCACGATACTGCGCAAGTGCAGTACGGATACCACCAGAAAGTTTCTTCATAATCTTAGTCTGAGCTGCACCACCTACACGAGATACGGAGATCCCTGGGTTAACAGCTGGACGGATACCTGCGTTAAACAGGTTAGATTCTAAGAAGATCTGACCATCGGTAATAGAGATTACGTTCGTAGGAACGAATGCAGAAACGTCCCCTGCTTGCGTTTCGATAATAGGTAACGCAGTCAGTGAGCCGGTTTTACCTTTAACTTCACCGTTAGTAAAGTTTTCTACATACTCAGCGCTAACGCGCGCTGCGCGCTCCAATAAACGGGAGTGCAGATAGAAAACGTCACCAGGGTAAGCTTCACGTCCAGGTGGACGACGAAGTAACAGTGAAATTTGACGGTATGCGACAGCCTGTTTAGACAGGTCATCATAAATAATCAGAGCATCTTCACCACGGTCACGGAAGTATTCACCCATTGCACAACCCGCATAAGGAGCAAGGTATTGCAACGCTGCTGATTCTGATGCAGAAGCAACAACAACAATGGTGTTTTCTAACGCGCCATGCTCTTCTAATTTACGAACAACGTTCGAAATAGTCGATGCTTTCTGACCGATAGCGACATAAATACATTTAATGCCAGAGTCACGCTGATTAATAATCGCATCGACAGCCAGAGCAGTTTTACCTGTTTGGCGGTCACCGATGATCAATTCACGCTGACCACGACCAATTGGGATCATGGCGTCAACGGATTTATAACCCGTCTGTACAGGTTGGTCGACTGATTGACGGTCGATAACACCTGGAGCAATCATCTCAACAGGTGAGAAGCCATCATGCTCTACAGCACCTTTACCATCAATAGGTTCACCCAGTGTGTTAACTACACGACCAAGTAGACCACGGCCAACTGGAACTTCCAGAATACGACCTGTACATTTAACTTTCATGCCTTCTGCTAAGTCAGCATAAGGACCCATCACAACCGCACCAACAGAGTCGCGCTCTAAGTTTAATGCGATAGCGAAACGGTTACCCGGCAGTGCGATCATTTCACCCTGCATAACTTCGGCTAAACCGTGGATACGAATGATACCGTCACTAACGGAAACAATCGTACCTTCATTGTGAGCTTCACTCACTACATTGAACTGAGCAATGCGCTGCTTGATCAGTTCGCTGATTTCAGTGGAATTCAGTTGCATATGCTCCAGTCCCCTTAAGACTGCAAGACGTCAGTTAATCGCTCTAAACGGCCACGAACACTACCGTCGATGACAAGGTCACCGGCGCGTATAATCATGCCTGCGATAACGGACTTATCAATTTTGCAATTCAGCTTCACTTTGCGTGATAGACGTTTTTCCATCGCTGCAGAAATGTTAGCTAGCTGCTGTTTAGTTAGCTCAATGGCAGAAGTGACTTCAACATCAACCGTTGACTCGAGTACTGCGCGCAATTGAATAAATTGGCTCAATACTTCCGGCAATGTTGATAAACGGTCATTCTCAGCCATAACACGAATTAAGTTCTGAGCATGTTCATCAATTTGATCGCCACAAAGGTCGATAAAGATGTCAGCCAGTTTTTCTGATGCTAAAGAACCAGAAAGTAATTCGGTTACCTGCTCATTGCGTGCAACTTCAGCGGTGAATGCCAGCATAACCTGCCATTTATCGACAGCCTGGTTTTCCACAGCAAAGTCAAAAGCTGCTTTGGCGTAGGGGCGAGCTACCGTTGCTATTTCAGACATGCCCCTCCCTCCTTACAGTTCAGCGACCAGTTTATCAACGATGTCGCTATTAGCAGCTTCATCCACGGAACGTTCAATAATTTTCTCGGCACCAGCGATAGCCAGCATAGCGACTTGTTTACGAAGTTCTTCACGAGCACGTTTACGCTCTGCTTCCAATTCGGATTGAGCTTGTGCAACGATCTTACTACGTTCTTGCTCTGCTTCAGCTTTAGCTTCTTCAATCATTTGAGTGCGTTGTTTATTCGCAGACTCAATGATTGCTTGTGCTTCAGCTTTTGCTTTCGCTAACTGTTCGCCTGCATCGGCTTTCGCTAAATCTAAGTCCTTTTTCGCACGTTCTGCAGAAGATAAACCGTCAGCAATTTCTTTTTGACGTTTTTCAATGGCCGCCATAATTGGTGGCCATACATATTTCATGCAGAACAAAACAAACAGGACAAATGCGATGGCCTGGCCGAGGATTGTTGCATTTAAATTCACAGCACAATACCTCTTTCTTGGTTATTAACTAACTTGATGTTTTTACTGCTCATCACCATCATTAGGCGACAGCAAACATCACGTAAAGGCCCAGACCCACAGCAATCATTGGGATGGCGTCAACCAGACCCATAACGATAAAGAACTGTGTACGCAGAAGAGGGATCAGATCAGGCTGACGAGCAGCACCTTCTAAAAATTTGCCTCCGAGGATTCCGATACCGATTGCAGCACCGATTGCAGCTAAACCCATCATAATAGCGGCAGCCATGTACAGCAGATCCATACTCAGGTTTTCCATGACAGTCTCCAGTTTGTTTCAGTTATTTCTTTAAAGAGTTAATAATTAATGTTCTTCAGATGCCATCGACAGATAAACAATCGTTAGAACCATGAAAATAAAGGCTTGTAACGTAATAATCAGTATGTGGAATATCGCCCAAGGTAGGCTTAATAACCACTGTGACCACCACGGTAACAGACCAGCAATAAGAATAAAGATCAGTTCACCCGCATACATGTTACCAAACAGTCGAAGACCGAGTGAAACAGGTTTTGATAGCAGGCTTACCCCTTCCAGAATTAAGTTGATTGGAATAAATACAGGGTGATTAAAAGGCTGTAACGTCAGCTCTTTAGTAAACCCTTTTACGCCCTTCATCTTAATGCTGTAGAAGAGAATCAGGATAAATACACCAATTGCCATCGAAAGAGTGATACTCACGTCAGCAGTCGGAACGATGCGTAACGCTGGTAACCCTAAGATGTGTTCACCGATATACGGGATAAAATCAATTGGTAATAAATCCAGGGCATTCATTAACAGCACCCAAACGAACACAGTCAATGCCAAAGGTGCAATGACTTTGCTCTTCCCGTGATACATATCACGAACGCTGCTATCAACGAAACCAATGACCATTTCTACTGCAGTCTGGAATTTTCCCGGTACGCCACTGGTTGCTTTTACTGCTACTTTTCTAAATATCCATAGGAACAAAAGCCCCATGAGTACAGAGAAGAAAAGTGAGTCAATATTTAACACCCAGAATGATGGCGTATTTTCAGCATGGGGATTGACCAACTCGAAAGTACGTAGGTCCAACTGAAGGTTATTCAGATGTCCACCTATGTAGTCTCTAGTGGTTAATGCTTCTCCTGATGCAGACATGATGCCAATTACCCTTTTGTTGTTAAAAACGCTAACCGTTTATGACGGCTGGTGCAACGACCTGCATAACAAGCACCGCTAAGTAGGTCATGACCAGTGGTGCAAATGCCGCTTTAAACACTCCTAAAGCAACTATCAGCAAGGCTATTGATAATATAACCTTCAACCCTTCACTGAAAGCAAAAAGCCAGTTTATGCGAACTGAAGCTTCATTTTCATCTACTTTTTGTAAGCGTAGTAATAATAAAAATGCAATATTGGGTAACCAACATGCAATTCCACCTAAAAAAGCAGAAAAGCTCCAGTCTGTACTCTTAAAGTAGAAACCCGCACTGAGAATAACAAAAGTCATAAACTGCAAAAATAACAGTTTCAGTGCAACTTTCCCGCTGTAGAGGGAGACAGACATGACGTTTGTATTCTCCAGACTCGCTATCGTAAAAGGTATTACTGAATAATGTATCAAACTGTCTTTGCTATAAAGTGTCAAGTGACAAAAACGAGCAAATTATACGGGGCGTGGCAATGAATTCAATCAATAAGTAGCGAAAAAGTGAAGAATAATTTAAATTTTTTATGAAGGTTCCATTTATGGAAAATGATTAGCAACAAAAAGCGCAAAAATAATCAGCATAAACAGAAAAAATAATGTGATCTTGAACACATAAATTAGTATATAAATAAATTTTATTTCATAAAAATTATAATAGAGTTAACAAATAACTGCCTTTTTCTGAACAAAAACAGCCAAAAAGAAAAATAATTAATGATTTTTCAATTAAATAAATTAAATATTTTTGAGAATGCATAAATTTATTAATTTATTTTAGAAAGAAAAATAAAAAAATGAGGGGAATACAGGCAATTAAATAAAAAGATAATTATTTGTTACTTAATTGTAAAATGTGAGTAAATATGGAATGACGCTATTTTATCCCTTAAAGTAAATAGCGATAACATTGTAAATGTTATCGCTAAAGCACAAAAAATGAAAAAAGAAGCCGATGAATAGCCGTCTACAGTTTAAAAAATAACCAGATGACGCTGTTCATTCAATTCGGGGATCGCTAAATTAATCACCTTTTCAGGCATCTTTAAACCATTTTCAGAAAGCTCATCAAGTTCTTCTTGATGAATTTGCCCTTTTAATGCATAAAAACGCCCGTGTTCTTCAGTGACTAAATGTGAACACCAAGAAAGCATATCTTTCATCGACGCAAAAGCACGGCTAATCACTCCATCAAATGGTTTTTCTACTTGATACTCTTCAACTCGATATTGCACAGGCTCGATATTATGCAGAGCTAATTCATGCTGAACTTGCTTCATAAAACGAACGCGTTTACCTAAGCTATCAAGTAACACAAAGTGGTGATCGGGACGCATTATTGCTAAAGGAATACCGGGCAATCCTGGCCCTGTACCGACATCTATAAAGTTGTTTCCTTCAAGGTATTGACTCACAACTATGCTGTCTAAGATATGACGAATAAGCATCTGTTGAGGATCTCTGACAGAGGTCAAATTATATGCTTTATTCCATTTATCGAGCATAGCAACATAAGCGGTTAATTTTTGAGCTTGAACATCAGTTAACTCAATATTGGCTTGCTTTGCCAGCTTTTTTAACCGATTAAGTAAGTCACTCATGATGCACTCCGGCGTAATAAACCTTGTTTTTTTAACCAAACAAGTAAAATTGAGATAGCTGCAGGTGTCACACCGGAGATCCGCGATGCCTGACCTATTGAAGTTGGCTTGTGATCGTTTAGTTTGGCAATGACTTCATTTGATAATCCACTCACCTGTTTGTAGTCGATATCAATAGGCAATGCAGCACTTTCATTACGCAGTTGTTTTTCAATCTCTTCTTGTTGACGATTGATATAACCTTCGTATTTTACTTGGATCTCAACTTGCTCTGCCGCTTGTGGTCTCGAATCATCAATACCAGGAGCAAAACGAGGGATCTTTTTCAAAATCTCATAGGTCATTTCAGGACGACGTAATAAGTCTTCCCCATTCGCCTCTTTAGACAGTGGCGTTTTAAGTAATTGATTGATTTCTTCTAGGTTATCCGCTTTTGGATGAACCCAAATATCTCTTAAACGTTGACGCTCTTTTTCAACTAATTCGACTTTTTCACTAAATTGCGCCCAACGGTTGTCATCAACCATACCAAGTTCACGACCAATTTCAGTTAAACGTAAATCAGCATTGTCTTCACGTAACATCAAGCGATATTCAGCGCGTGAAGTAAACATTCGGTATGGCTCTTTCGTACCTAAGGTACAAAGATCATCAACTAATACACCAATGTAGGCTTGATCACGACGAGGGAACCAACCTTCTTGATCAAAAGCATAACGTGCCGCATTAAGACCTGCTAATAGGCCTTGCGCTGCTGCTTCTTCATAACCGGTAGTGCCATTAATTTGGCCAGCAAAGAATAATCCGTTGATAAACTTACTTTCGAGTGTTTGTTTAAGATCACGGGGATCAAAAAAGTCATACTCTATCGCATAACCAGGTCGGATGATCTTGGCATTTTCCATACCTTTCATGGAATTTACTATTTGCATTTGAACATCAAAAGGTAAGCTTGTTGAAATACCATTAGGGTAAATTTCATTGCTTGTTAAGCCTTCAGGCTCTAAAAAGATTTGGTGTGAATTGCGATCAGCAAATCGCATCACTTTATCTTCAATTGATGGACAATAACGAGGGCCGATACCTTCAATAACCCCTGCATACATAGGGCTGCGATCGAGGTTGTTACGAATTATTTCATGTGTTTGCTCATTAGTATGAGTAATATGGCAAGGCATCTGTTCAGGATGTTGATCCACATTACCTAAAAATGAGAAAACAGGCATTGGATTATCGCCTAACTGTGGCGCTAATTGACTAAAATCGATAGTTCTTGCATCAATACGAGGTGGTGTACCTGTTTTTAAGCGACCTACACGTAAAGGTAATTCTCTTAATCGATGTGATAAAGAGACTGATGGTGGATCACCTGCTCGGCCACCACTGTAATTTTCTAAACCAATGTGGATTTTTCCATCAAGGAAAGTTCCTACGGTTAAAACTACCGCTTTAGCACGGAATTTTAATCCCATACGAGTGACTGCACCCGTTACTTGGTCATTTTCAACAATGAGATCTTCAACAGGTTGTTGGAAGATCATTAAATTAGGCTGATTTTCAAGTGTTGTACGAATAGCTTGGCGATACAGTACGCGATCGGCTTGTGCTCTTGTTGCTCTTACTGCTGGCCCTTTACTTGCATTAAGGGTTCTAAATTGAATACCAGCATGGTCGATGGCTGTGGCCATTAATCCACCCATGGCATCGATCTCTTTTACCAGATGCCCTTTACCAATCCCACCAATAGCTGGGTTACAAGACATTTGGCCCAAAGTATCAATATTGTGGGTCAGTAATAGGGTTTGACGCCCCATACGAGCTGCAGCCATAGCGGCTTCTGTACCGGCGTGACCACCACCGATGACAATGACGTCAAAATGTTCTGGATAAAACATGTGTGAACCTTAAATGTTACGAAATGCTGAATGTGTTGCATTGGGAAAACGAATTCTACTCAACTTTTTGACAGATACAAGTGAGCATGATCCGCAGGTAATTATTTAAAGATCTTTTTATTTAAAGATCTCTTTATTAGATCTTTTATTAAGGAAGCGATCCTCTGTGGATAAGTGGATTTTCTATTTAAAGATCATAAAAGTGTAAAGGATCATATACTGTGAATGATCCGTGATCTAGATGCTGATAAGCTGGGATCAAAACAGCGAGTTATACACAGGTCATTTCTGGATATAGGCTTATACAATGGATAACTACGGGTTAACCCCTGCTTTTAAGCATAGTTATCCACATCTGACTGCTGTTTTTTTGTTCGATTTAAAGTAAGTTTTTCCAAGTTGTAAGCCATTCCTCTGCTGGATCTTCCGGAATGTCGTGTTCTTGTATATCTATTTCTAGGCGATCACCTAATCGAACAGCCCCTTTTTCTATTAGTTTTTGATCTAATGTTCTGATCGCACCACAGAAAGTGTCATATTCACTACTTCCTATACCTACAGCACCGAAAGAAACTTTACTTAGATCAATGCCGTCTGCTGAGATTTCGTCAGCAAATGGCTGGAGGTTATCTGGGATCTCACCTGCACCGTGTGTGGAAGTGATCACCAACCAGATCCCTTCTTGCGGAAGATCATTAAGAGAAGGCCCATGGTGTAGATCTGTCTCAAATCCCTCTTTAGATAAGATCTCTTCGAGGTGTTCGGCGACATATTCAGCACTACCCATGGTGCTGCCACTAATTAGCGTGACTTTTTTCATTCATGATCTCCTTATGTTCAAGACGCGCTATTGTACGCTGTGAATCACTTGGGATCTACCTGTGGATAATGTGGTTATAAAAAAAAATAGTTTTTTTTCGTTATGGCTTGATTGTCCTTGTTATCGGGTTTTGCAAAGAGATCAAGGTTTCTGTCGATTGGATTTCATCAATAGTCTGAATTTTGTTGATAAGTACGTCTTGAAGCGCTTCGATGCTTTTACACATTACCTTAATAAAGATACTGTATTGACCTGTTGTATAATAAACCTCAACCACTTCATCTAACTTATCTAGCTTATCTAATGCGGTATGGTAGTCTTTGGCACTTTTTAAAATGATGCCAATAAAGCAGCAAACATCAAACCCTAGTTGTTTTTCACTTATATCTACGCGTGTCCCCGTAATAATTCCTGCTTGCTTCATTTTTTCAACACGAACATGAATTGTGCCCGGACTTACTGCAAATTTTTTAGCTAATTCAGCATAAGGTGTTCGAGCATTCGCCATTAAAGCGTGAAGTATGTCACGATCGAGATTATCGATCTGATAAATATTGTCCATAAAATCCCCCTGTTTTTAATGATAATTCATTTTTATAGTGTTTTTTTTAACGATTTTAAATAGGCAAGGCTATTTTTAATGAAGTATATTGAATTTACCCCCACTTTTGTTGCTTAATCTATCTCAGCAAAACACAACATCGCCACTAGGGATATAAAAAATGGAAAAATCATTCATTCAGACTCAACAACAAATTAGCTTTGTTAAATCATATTTTTCACGTTTATTAGAAAAAGAATTAGGCCTGATTGAAGTTCAAGGACCGATCTTAAGTCGCCTTGGTGATGGAACTCAAGATAACTTATCTGGTCATGAGAAGGCCGTACAGGTTAAAGTGAAATCTTTACCTGATTCTACCTTTGAAGTTGTCCATTCATTAGCAAAATGGAAACGTAAAACATTAGGTCGTTTTGGATTTAGTTCTGGTCAAGGTCTTTATACACATATGAAAGCCTTGAGACCAGATGAAGATCGCTTAACGCCAATCCATTCTGTCTATGTTGATCAGTGGGATTGGGAAAAAGTGATGGAAGGTGAGGAGCGTACACTACCTTACCTTAAGCAGACAGTGGGTAAAATCTATCAGGCTATAAAAGAAACTGAAAAAGCCGTCAGCGATGAATTTGGTCTGACACCGTTCCTGCCAGATCAAATTCAATTTATTCACACTGAAGAACTGTTACGCCGCTACCCTGATCTTGATGCTAAAGGTCGTGAAAAAGCGATAGCTAAAGAATATGGTGCTGTTTTCTTAATCGGTATTGGTGGAAAACTATCAAGTGGCGAAGCTCATGATGTAAGAGCGCCAGATTATGATGACTGGACAACACCTAACGAAGATGGCTTTGCAGGGTTGAACGGCGATATTTTAGTTTGGAACCCAGTATTGCAAGATGCTTTTGAAGTGTCGTCAATGGGTATCCGCGTTGATCCAGAGACATTAATGCGTCAGCTAACTTTAACTGATGATACTCAACGTCTTGAGTTAGATTGGCACAAAGCATTAATGCATGGCGATATGCCACAAACAATTGGTGGCGGTATAGGTCAATCACGTTTAGTCATGCTACTTTTGCAAAAAGAGCATATTGGACAAGTACAATGTGGCGTTTGGCAACAAGACACCCGTTTAGCTTTTGCGGATATGCTGTAATTATTGACGCCAACGTCGTAGTAATCGACTTTTTAACCCAGTGTCAAAACGCCATATGTGGTCGAAAATTTTCATAATACTGGGTTTACCATAATTGGATAGGGTAACCGCATGGAAGCGATTATGCTGTTGCTGTTGGACTTTTTTGATTTTATTGATTAGGTTTTCGGGTAACCTTTGGGCAACAAAGTCAGAAATAACAACAGCATCAGCGTCTTTCCATGTGGGGGTATTAAGCTTATCTGCTACCTCATTTAAACAAGATGCTAAATCAGTTCCACCTCTAAATGTTTGATTCAAAAATTTAACAAGTTCTTGTAATCCATCAGAAGAAGATAATTGGTAATGGATCATTTCTGTTGAAAACAGCATGACATGACAGGCACGGTTATCCGCTAGTGCTATTTTCATTAGTGCTAAACCAAAGGCTTTAGCACATTGCTCATTAAATCCCCCCATAGAGCCAGAAGTGTCGATACAAATGATAAAAGGGCCTCTTGGCCGTTCTTCATCAAGGTGATGAGTGACTGGGCGTAATACTGTGCGTTCCTGCCAACTATCACCCTGTAAACGATAAGTATTGAGCTGTTTTTCAATGAGTTTACGATAAAACTCATACTCAACTTCATTTATGCCTAATAAAGCTAGTTCAGCAGGTAATAAACGTAAAATATCATCACTTAAGCCTATACCATTTACTTGTTCTGGCGTGGTATCCGGTGCTTTTTCAACGATTGTTATTGATTCAAAAATCACACTCTCTTCAGGAAGCGATTTCGCCGTTTTACTTCGCCCCAGTAAGCTGGCCAATTTATGTAATTCAGGTTGTTGATTTAGAAAATCACTATAACGTTGAATAATTTTCTCATCATAGGGGGTTTTGGTAATAACGCCTTTGCTCATATCCCATAAACGGCCTGCAGCTCGTTCATTTTCAGAAAATGTATTACTTAAACTGCCACTTAATGCTAAGCGTTCTTGTAGTTCTGCAAGTAACTGCTCTTGCTCTTGTTCAAACAGTGCTTTATGTAATGTCGTGACTTGAAATATTAAACTAATGCGCCAGCGTTGAATAAATAGAGCTTGTTGAGCTGGAGAAAAAGGTTTATTTGCTTTTATTAGTTGTGTTGCTTCTATAACAAATGAAGAATCAAGCTGATTTAGTTCTGTAAGAATATTGTCCACTTGCTGATTAAAAACAGCATTACATAATGATTGCGTTTGCTGATAAAGTGCAAATTCATCTGCGATGATGGTCGGCACCAGTGTTTCTTTTACTTTTTCTTGTAAGCTTTTTTTCCATTGATAAATGTCTTTTAGTAATGCTTTTTTTAATCTTGGGTGTTTTTCAAAAAAAACAGCTAATTGAGGAGAAGCTAATAAAGTGATAATCACTTCTTCTATAAGCTGTCCTTCGTTTATCGCTAAAAGCATATCGATGGTAGAAAGTGTTAGCATGGCATGGTCACTTTATTTGACTTCTTAATTGAGATAATTTTTCATTCAATTGCAAAAAGCTTTGTTCTATAGAAATGAGCCAATCATTATCAATAAAGATATTGGGTTGATGATGATTAAAATTTTCTTGTTCAGAATAAATCTCTTGGGTGAGATCTTTTAATTTATCTAACCATTGTTGATTATCTTCAATAGGCTCTGTTTTGATGCTTTCTGACTGTTGGTATAACGACGTTGTTCGGCGACTAACATCCAACACCTCTAAGACACCATCTTGACGAATTTGTGCATTAATAGATTGTGGGAAACCAATACCATTTAATCTGGCAGAGAGTTCATCACCTTTATCTAAGAAAGTTTCTAATGCTTTTTTTTCAACAGTTATAAAGTTAACTTGAATACTATGTATATGCAGTGGAATATGTAAAAACAGCGTAAATTTATCAGACTGCATTTTTTCTGATAATTTGAAATGTATATTTCTACCAAACATACTACTTTGTTTTTCAAAGCGAAATGCTTGTTGATCTTGTTTACTTCTTGTCGATTGCATCCATTCTGCCCACAGATTTTCTATTTTCTGTAAAAGTGTTAGCTGGTGGTATGCTTGTTCTGTTAATAGTGTTTTTAATAAGTCATTTAGCAGCGCAAAAGAAGCTTGATCATGCCAAAGGCAATCTTTTAACAGAATAAGATCTAAAGGTGATATAGCACTACGACCATTAAAAAAAGCACTGGCCTGTAATAGACGAACCGCTTTTTTCCAACGCCTGTCTGAAACATAAGGTGCTGCATCACTTTTATCGAGTGAGTCGCGAAGTTGATAAATTAATTCGAATAAGTGGTCATTCAAAGTAATTTTTTCTAACTCTGTTTGCCAAAGTAAAAATTCTTCTGTTGTAATTTGTAGTTGTTCAGGAATACGAAAAGCGCTGACCTCTTTATTAACTAATAACGCCCGGAAGTTTTTTTTATCTTGTACTTTTGATAACCAAATTCTAATCAGCATTCGATCATAAAGCGCTTCAAGACTGCTGTCTGAATCAGGTAGTTCATTAGAAGCCGAAACTAACAAACGCATGGGAATACTTACTTCGTTTTCGCCATTGCGAAATTTACGTTCATTAATTGCCGTTAATAAGGTATTCAAAATAGCGGGACCGGCTTTCCATATTTCATCAAGAAAAACAATTTCGGCGTCAGGTAAATAACCTTCGGTTAAACGTTGGTATTTTCCTTCATCTTTTAATGCTTGAATGGATAGTGGACCAAAAATTTCTTCAGGTGTTGAAAAACGGGTCATTAAATATTCAAATGCTTTAGCGTGTTTAAATGCCTCTTTCATTCTTCTCGCAATTAAGCTTTTAGCAATACCTGGAGGACCTAGCAAAAAAACGCTCTCTCCACTTAGAGCCGCGAGTAAGCAAAGCCGTATCGCTGATTGACGTTCATAAAGCCCAGTTTCAAGGTATTGGCTAAGTTGTGAGATCCGTTCTGCAAGTTGCATAAAGGCTCCTAATTAGGGTACTTATTTTCGTTATAGAGATGAAACTATCAAAAAATGAGTAATGACATATAGTCAATTATTCAATTAGTACACAATTCGTTTATAACAAAAATCGATTCAGCTTCCTACTGCTTCTTTTGGTTCTTTTTTGTTTTGCTGGCGAAACGTTTCGATGGTGATCACGTTTTTTCATTAATGTTGCTGAGATGATCGATTTAAAATACGACATGTCATCAATTAATGGCATTAAAACATTATCACTTGATAGTAAGGAAATATCATGGAAGCGAAGAAATTAGTGATTTTAGGTAGTGTTAATGTCGATCATATTCTTAATGTTGCTCATTTTCCGCATCCTGGTGAAACTATTTCCGGTAATCAGTATCAGATGGTTTTTGGGGGTAAAGGTGCAAATCAAGCCGTCGCTGCAGGGCGTTGTGGTGCTAATATTACCTTTTTAGCTTGTCTTGGAAATGACGATATTGGTCAAAGTGCTAAAGCTCAGCTGATCACAGATAAAATAGATACAGATTGTATTGAATTAATTGATGATGAAGCCACGGGGGTTGCGTTGATTTTTGTTAATCAGCAAGGTGAAAACGTTATTGGTATACACGCTGGAGCCAATGGAAGGTTAAACAGAGAATATGTTGAACGTTATAACTCGGTGATTAAAAAAGCAGATGCTTTACTTATGCAATTAGAATCACCTCTAGATTCTGTATTAAAAGCGGCTCAAGTCGCTAAACAAGAAAGTGTGCAAGTTATATTAAACCCTGCACCAGCACAGGCTTTACCAGATGAATTATTATCTCTCGTTGATATCATTACACCTAATGAAACAGAAACTGAATACCTCACGGGGGTAAAAGTTATTGATGATGAAAGTGCTCAACGTGCATCTAATATATTACATGATAAAGGGATAGAAACCGTTGTAATTACTTTGGGTAGCCGTGGTGTTTGGGTTAGTCAAAATAATCAAGGAACGATGGTTCCGGCATTTAAAGTGACCGCAATAGATACTATTGCTGCAGGAGATACATTTAATGGCGCTTTTATAACGGTTTTATTAGAAGGTTTACCAATGATGAAGGCGATTAAATTTGCGCATGCAGCCGCCGCTATCGCTGTTACTCGTGCAGGAGCACAACCGTCAGTACCTTGGCGCCATGAAATTGAAGCTTTTTTGTCGCAGCATGACTAGCGTAAAAATAAGATTATCGCTATTTAGAGTGGCGTATAAAAGAGAGCTATAGGCTCTCTTTTTTTTATATCTCAACTAATTAGTTTTCATTTTTCTTCTTATTAGTAAGGTTATCACCATCATGCTTATTAAGTAATAAGAAGACAAATGAAGAGAGTAGTGTAATAGCGCCGACAGTAATAAAAGTATAATGGAAGTTATCTACCGTAGAGCCGGCATTTTCTGCATCAAAATAATTTAAGATAGAAGCACTTACTGCAATACCAAAACTAATCGCTAGTTGTTGAGTGACGGCTAAAACACTATTGCCTGAACTGGCATTATTGTCAGTTAAGTCAGCGAGTGAAATAGTATTCATCGAAGTAAATTGAATTGACATGACAACACCTAATAAAAAGAGTGGTAATACTAGGTAATAAATAGACATATCAGGTGATTGTAAGGAAAACTGTGCAATCATCAGACCTATAATAATGGTTATTCCAAATAGTGTCCGGCGATAGCTAAATGTCACTAAGACTTTTGTCACAAAGGATTTGGCGAGTATAGAGCCCAAAGCCATTGGTGCCATCATCATACCTGAGATAATAGCAGGATAGCCAAAACCTACTTGTAACATCAGTGGCATTAAGAAAGGAATGCATCCTGTTCCTAAGCGCGTTGCGATATTACCCGCAATACCGACAGAGAAAGTCCGTGTTTTGAATATATTTAATGGTATTAAGGGTTGCTGGTGGCGTTTAGCGTGATTGATATAGAGACCGAGTAAAAAGAAGCCACCTAAAATCACCGCAAGAGGGATATATCGAGAGATGTTTTTATCGCCAAAAAGATCGAGGCTGACGGATAACATGACTAAACCAAAACCAAAGAAAATAAAACCGAGTAAGTCAAATTTACGTTTTGGCATCGTAAAATTAGGCATATGTTTTATGGCGTAAAAAATACCAAGTAAGCCAATAGGAATATTAATAATAAATATCCAATGCCAAGAAGCATAGGTGACAAGGATCCCTCCCAATAATGGACCCGCAATTGGCCCCACAAGCCCCGGCATGGTGACAAAGTTAAGAATGGGAAGGAGTTCGCTACGAGGATAAGCTCTTAATAAAGCAAGACGAGCAACCGGCATCATCATTGCACCACCTATTCCTTGTATAACCCGCGAAATTACCAAAAAAGCAAGGTTAGGAGAAAGTGCGCATAATAATGAACCGCCAGAAAAGAGTGAAACGGCGATAATGAAAATCTTGCGAGTCCCAAATCTATCAGCTAGCCATCCACTTACAGGAATTAATAAAGCTACCGTTAAAGTATAGCTAATTACGGCTGATTGCATGGCGAGAGGGGAGTGATTAAGACTTTTAGCTATATCAGGGAGTGCCGTATTTAATATAGTCGCATCTAATGACTGCATAAAAAAAGCCATTGCAGCGATCCAGGGCAACCCTGACATATTTTTGGCGGATTTTAACATGTAACAGATACCGTCTTTCTTTTATATTTAGCTTATTAGCCAGTATAAACAAAAAGACAATAAAATCGTATTAAAAATACTCAGTCATTTATTAATAGTATTAAACAAAGATCACGCGCTCTATTTCCATCTCCTTCTATAATCGCTTGTACAATTTGATTATGAGTTTCAGGCTGTACTGTTTCATTGCCAACAATTAAATCAAAATATTTTTTGTAGGCAGATAGAAAAAGAGAACCAAAAGAGGCAAAAAATGGATTGCCACTGGCTTGATAGATTAGATAGTGAAATTGTGTATCAATATCTAACCAATGCTGACGGTTAAAGTTATCTTTGAGTAGCTGCATTTCTGTTGCTAGAAATAATAGCGACTCTTTTTGTGTCTCTGAAGCATGTAATGCAGCTAAATAACAAGCTTGAGGTTCTATTGCTAAACGAACATGATGGAAATAATGACTCACCTTATTAAACTCACCGCTATCTATCCACCAATTAAGTAAATCATTATCTAATAGATTCCAATTTTGCATTGGCGTAACTCGAGTACCTATTCTTGGGCGAGGTAGTAACATACCTTTTCCAGCAAGCATTTTTATTGCTTCACGAATAACAGTTCGACTGACTGAAAGTAGTTCAGCGAGTTCTATCTCACCAGGTAATAAAGATTCAGGTTCGTAGTATCCAGAAAGTATTTGTTTACCTAGCTTTTCAGCAACAATATAAGAAAGATTTTTTTGGGATGCTGAGCGTTGTTCGCTTAGTTGCATAATAATAGTTACCTTTACCATAATTTGCTTTCTATATTACGTGAGTAATAGCAATAAAGCTGTTTGGATTTTAATCTATCAGTGTAAAATTAGAGCATTTTCATTCGTTTTGTTGAAAAATAGAGCGAACAGAAAAAAAATTGAAATAAATACTTGCGCTAATCTGAGAAGCCCCTATAATGCGCACCCACTGACCGACGATGAGCTAACAACAGCAACGACGGAAAGGGAAGAGAAAAGAAAAGAGTTTGAAAAAACTCTTGACTCTTCAGAGGAATAGCGTAATATACGTCTCCTCGCAACAACGCGGAAGACCGGAAACGGCAGCGATAGTTGCACTGCTCTTTAACAAATTATCAGACAATCTGTGTGGGCACTCGCAGAGACGATATCTTCTAAAAAATTAGATGTATCAAGTCTTGAAGAGTGACTAACAAGTTAATTCATATAATGAATAAGCTAAGTTTTCGATTTCTTTGAGCATCAAACACTTTTAATTGAAGAGTTTGATCATGGCTCAGATTGAACGCTGGCGGCAGGCCTAACACATGCAAGTCGAGCGGTAACAGGAGAAAGCTTGCTTTCTTGCTGACGAGCGGCGGACGGGTGAGTAATGTATGGGGATCTGCCCGATAGAGGGGGATAACTACTGGAAACGGTGGCTAATACCGCATAATGTCTACGGACCAAAGCAGGGGCTCTTCGGACCTTGCACTATCGGATGAACCCATATGGGATTAGCTAGTAGGTGGGGTAAAGGCTCACCTAGGCGACGATCTCTAGCTGGTCTGAGAGGATGATCAGCCACACTGGGACTGAGACACGGCCCAGACTCCTACGGGAGGCAGCAGTGGGGAATATTGCACAATGGGCGCAAGCCTGATGCAGCCATGCCGCGTGTATGAAGAAGGCCTTAGGGTTGTAAAGTACTTTCAGCGGGGAGGAAGGTGATAAGGTTAATACCCTTGTCAATTGACGTTACCCGCAGAAGAAGCACCGGCTAACTCCGTGCCAGCAGCCGCGGTAATACGGAGGGTGCAAGCGTTAATCGGAATTACTGGGCGTAAAGCGCACGCAGGCGGTCAATTAAGTCAGATGTGAAAGCCCCGAGCTTAACTTGGGAATTGCATCTGAAACTGGTTGGCTAGAGTCTTGTAGAGGGGGGTAGAATTCCATGTGTAGCGGTGAAATGCGTAGAGATGTGGAGGAATACCGGTGGCGAAGGCGGCCCCCTGGACAAAGACTGACGCTCAGGTGCGAAAGCGTGGGGAGCAAACAGGATTAGATACCCTGGTAGTCCACGCTGTAAACGATGTCGATTTAGAGGTTGTGGTCTTGAACCGTGGCTTCTGGAGCTAACGCGTTAAATCGACCGCCTGGGGAGTACGGCCGCAAGGTTAAAACTCAAATGAATTGACGGGGGCCCGCACAAGCGGTGGAGCATGTGGTTTAATTCGATGCAACGCGAAGAACCTTACCTACTCTTGACATCCAGCGAATCCTTTAGAGATAGAGGAGTGCCTTCGGGAACGCTGAGACAGGTGCTGCATGGCTGTCGTCAGCTCGTGTTGTGAAATGTTGGGTTAAGTCCCGCAACGAGCGCAACCCTTATCCTTTGTTGCCAGCACGTAATGGTGGGAACTCAAAGGAGACTGCCGGTGATAAACCGGAGGAAGGTGGGGATGACGTCAAGTCATCATGGCCCTTACGAGTAGGGCTACACACGTGCTACAATGGCAGATACAAAGAGAAGCGACCTCGCGAGAGCAAGCGGAACTCATAAAGTCTGTCGTAGTCCGGATTGGAGTCTGCAACTCGACTCCATGAAGTCGGAATCGCTAGTAATCGTAGATCAGAATGCTACGGTGAATACGTTCCCGGGCCTTGTACACACCGCCCGTCACACCATGGGAGTGGGTTGCAAAAGAAGTAGGTAGCTTAACCTTCGGGAGGGCGCTTACCACTTTGTGATTCATGACTGGGGTGAAGTCGTAACAAGGTAACCGTAGGGGAACCTGCGGTTGGATCACCTCCTTACCTAAGAGATACGTGTTATGTG
>NZ_CAWQNB010000044.1:0-22956 GCF_963896135.1 Proteus sp. G2609
CTCACGCTCTTGCTGACCATTGGGTCTTAACTGAAATTTAAAGGCTTGTAGACGTTTCATATTGCCTATTATACTTTGGTCTATGAAAAATAAAACTAATATTTGCCTTGACAGACATTGTGTACTCCTGATGCACGTCCACTTGGTCTTTGTCACAAAATACCGGCGAAAAATATTTGATCAGGATGCAATTGAAAAATTGCGAGGCTACTTTGCCAGTGTTTGTGCTGATTTTGATGTTGAACTGGTTGAAATAGATGGGGAACGGGATCACGTTCATTTACTGATTAATTACCCGCCAAAACTGGCGATATCTAATCTGGTTAACAGCCTTAAAGGGGTATCGAGTCGATTACTTCGACGTGATCGTCCTGATATTGCCCAACGTGATTACTACAAGGGGGTTCTTTGGTCGCCGAGTTATTTCGCGGGGAGTTGTGGTGGCGCACCAATATCCATTATCTGCCAGTATATTGAGCAACAGGAAACACCTAATTAGTTAAAAAACCGCGCCTTATATCCCCGACCTGAAGGACGGGGTTTTACGGTGCTTTGGATAAAAGCGTATTTATTTTTCGTTATGTGGCTTTTTCTTTTTATTTTCAGTTACTTTAGTATCAATACCTAAGAAGGTTAAACGATAGATCGCTCGCCAAACGATATGTATTGCAGGTGGGATCATACAAAGCACCCCTAAAACAACCAAGGTCAATTGCCCTGTATAGGTTGTTAACCATTCCGGTGAAGTCATATATTGATTAATATATAAGTAAGCGATAACCAATAGCACAATACCAATTAGTTCAATAATAATAATTGGCTTTGGCATATCTGATAGTGTTTTCATATCCCGTTTAGAGGGCTTTTCCATGTTGTCTCCGTTCATCACCTTGCACTAGTCCTATATCATGATTCAGCAAATTGATATAATTTATTACACTAAAAGGCAATAACTGTTTTTGTTTATTCGAATAAAAAGGCATAGTATTCACAAATAAAGACTATTATGCCTGAATTTATTTCCTCAATAAGGAGTGTCGTATGTTTGTTGTAATTTTTGGTCGTCCTGGTTGCCCATATTGTGTCCGAGCTAAACAACTTGCTGAAACCTTGTCTGAAAAACGTGATGACTTTGATTTCCGCTATGTGGATATTCAAGCTGAAGGTATTACCAAAGCAGACTTATCAAAAACTGTCGGTAAACCAGTTGAAACTGTGCCACAAATTTTTATTGATGAAAAACACATTGGTGGCTGCACAGATTTTGAAGCTTATGCGAAAGAGCATTTAGGCATCTATAACTAATTTTTAAAACGCTAAAATACTTTATTTATCAATGTATTTTAGCGTTTTCATTCTTTTTTACCTACTACTTTCTCCGTTGTTTTTTCCCTTTTCAGACCACTTACTAAAAATATTTCTAATTTTTTTCATTTATTGGCGAACTTTCTTTTTAACTCGTAGTCTGAATTAGTGCCACTGCTTTTCTTTGATGTCCCCAAATATTGAGGAGCCCGATAGTTTCAACCCCTTTTGGTGAAATAACTGTCGGGTTTTTTATTGCCTAAAATTCAGTAACACTCTCCTTGTAATGTCACCACAATACGTCGACGCCCACCGTGATTTCTATGTTCACCTAAATAAATCCCCTGCCATGTACCTAAATTTAATTCCCCTTGGCAAATAGGCACCGACACACTCTGACCAAGTAAACTACTTTTAAGATGGGCTGGCATATCATCACTGCCTTCATAAGTGTGAAGATAATAAGCTTCATGCTCTTTCACACAGCGATTAAAGAAACTTTCAAAATCACTGCGTACAGTCGGATCGGCGTTTTCATTAATGGTTAATGACGCAGAAGTATGTTGAATAAAAAAATGAGCAATACCTATTTTGTATTGTCTGAGTTCGGGTAATTCTTGCAACAGTGCCTGTGTGATTAAATGAAATCCTCTCGGTTTTGCTTGAAGTAAAATCTCTTTTTGAAACCACATTGATTAATACCTTTAAACATATGGGTGATAAATAGAAAAAGTGTAGTAACTCAAGGGTAAAGTGTTTTTTTAGTTAATTCAGTCAGTCAGCGAAAAAAAACTGACAATTCTTGAAAAAAAGCACAATTAAATAAGAAAATTACTCTTTACCCTGCGCACAGCCTCATTTAACCTTGTGGGATTGACTGATTATGTACCATAAACATTGCCTATCAGCACGATATATATGGAGCTTACTTTGCTGGAACAACTCAATTTAGCCGTATTTTCATTGATGAATGCAACCCCTTCGGCCTCCCCTTTAGAGATTAATGTCGCGATCTTTATTGCTAAATACTTGGTTTACTTGTTCCCTCTGTCTTTAGCTTTCTATTGGCTATGGGGAAATGAAAAGCATATTGATCAGCAAAGGACTTTAGCTTGTAAGGCTGCGGTCGCTCTGATTATTGCCCTCTCTATCTCTTGGTTTATCGGTATGATAGCTCCCCATGATCGCCCTTTTGCTGCCAATATCGGTTATAACTTCCTTGATCATGAAGCAACACCTTCCTTCCCTAGTAATCATGGTACTTTCGTGTTTACTATCGCACTGGCTTATCTTTTTTGGCATAACAGTAAACGCATTGGCATGCTGATGCTTATTTTAGGTCTTGCGATTGCTTGGGCTCGTATTTATCTTGGCGTCCATTGGCCAATAGATATGGTTGGTGCATTTATTGTTGCTCTCCTCTCTTGTGCATTAAGCCAAATACTTTGGTCACAAGGCGGGAAAAAGTTACAAAAAGCTATCCACCAGCTCTATCAACTCTGCTTTGCATATCCTATTCGCAAAGGTTGGACAAAAGCTTAATCCTATTAGGATAAGAAACAACCGCAAAAGACCACAGTATTAATGTGGTCTTTTTTATTGTCTTTTTCTGCTATTTAATATAAATAAATAAAGATTTTATATATTAATATATGAATAAAAATATTCTCTATTATTATATTTTTTGTCCAAAAAATAATTTCGTTGTTATTTTAATCAAAATGAAGTTTTTATATTCACTAGAAATAAAATATTTTATGATTTTATTAACAGGAATATTGTACCAAATATAAACAATATTTCTGTTATTGATAAAATAATGAGATAACTATTTTATCAAACAGTAGAAGACCATTAATAAATAATCATATTTTTTTATTTCTATAGGCTTTTAAGTGATTTTTTAGCCAAGTCACAAAATTTATTTTTTATATATAAATCAATGATTTATAAAGTTAAAATAATGTTTTAAATGTAAATAAAAATAACCTCATTGATTTAAATCATCTATTTTATAAAAAATAGAAAGCAGGAAAAATAATCATTAACATATGAATATTTCTATATTTAATTTTATTCTAAAAAATAAACAATTTTGGAAAACCATTTCAAAATGTTTATAAACAGCACACAAAAAGCACAAAGTATAAAAAATGTTACATTTAGCGATTTTTTAGTTATATTTAGCATTTGAGATGGTGATCACGGTAGTTTATCCTGAAAAACACTATATTCTGCCCATCTAAAGTCTAGATATAAACTTATTGAATATTTTTTCAAATTTTAGAAGATTTTTATTCTTTTAAAATCTAGCTTTTTTAGTATGTGGTAATTGAAGATATTGAGATAACACCAGGCACTCAATGCGCTCATTTATTCATAATAAAATTTATGCAGTGATTGCTTTGTAAAAAGGCAATGACTCACTTTATTTTTCATTATTTTTTTACCGCGTTATTTCGGAGAGTATTATGGATACAACCAAAGCTGGTTCTATCGCACAGGGTAATACCCAAAGTGATTACAAAACATGGCGTAAGTCAGACACAGTATGGATGCTCGGTTTGTATGGTACAGCTATCGGTGCTGGCGTTCTGTTTTTACCTATCAATGCCGGGATTGGTGGCTTAATTCCTCTGTTGATTATGTTAGTACTTGCTTTTCCTATGACCTTTTTTGCACACCGTGGTATGTGTCGCTTTGTGCTATCAGGTAAAAATCCAGGTGAAGATATTACTGAAGTGGTTGAAGAACACTTTGGTAAAACGGCAGGTGTATTAATCACTCTGCTCTATTTCTTTGCTATTTATCCTATCTTGTTGGTTTACAGTGTCGCTATCACTAATACGGTAGAAAGCTTTATTGTTCACCAAATGCATATGACAGCACCACCTCGTGCGATTTTATCACTGGTACTGATTGTCGGTATTATGTGTATCATTCGCTTTGGTGAACAAGCTATTGTTAAAGCAATGAGTGTCTTAGTATTCCCATTCGTTGCCATCTTGATGGTACTTGCTTTATACCTCATTCCTGAATGGAATGGTGCTATTCTTGATACGCTCTCTTTTGATCACGCATCAACTTCTGGTATGAGCCAAGGCTTGTTAGTAACCTTATGGTTAGCTATCCCTGTGATGGTGTTCTCTTTTAACCACTCACCTATCATCTCTGCTTTTGCTGTGGCAAAACGCGAAGAGTACGGTGACAATGCAGAGAAAAAATGTTCACGCATCTTAGCTTATGCTCATATTATGATGGTGATCACTGTTATGTTCTTCGTGTTTAGCTGCGTATTTAGCTTAACACCAGAAAATTTAGCTGAAGCAAAAGAGCAAAACATCAGTATTCTCTCTTATCTTGCTAACCACTTTGAAGCACCCGTTATCGCTTACATTGCACCTTTCATTGCCTTTGTTGCGATTACTAAATCTTTCTTAGGTCACTATTTAGGGGCTCGTGAAGGTTTCAATGGCTTAATTATCAAAGGGATGCGCGGAATTGGTAAGAATGTCGAAAAAGATCGTTTAAACAAAATCACAGCTCTGTTTATGTTGGTTACAACGTGGATCGTTGCAACATTAAACCCAAGTATCCTTGGTATGATTGAAACACTGGGTGGCCCAATCATCGCAATGTTACTGTTCTTAATGCCTATGTATGCTATCCGTAAAGTACCAGCGATGAAAAAATATCAAGGCCATATTAGCAACGTATTTGTTGTTATCATGGGTCTGATTGCAATCTCAGCGGTTTTCTACACCTTAGGTAATACTTTCATTAATTATTTCTTTAACTAATAAGTTTATCGATGGCTACTTTCTAAAATGAAAGTAGCCATATCGCTACAGTCTACAAAACAGTTTTCATTCTAATAACACACAGTGCGCCTTTAAATTAGGGAGGCGAATATTATGGTTAGCGTTTTTGATATTTTTAAAATCGGTATTGGACCTTCAAGCTCACACACGGTAGGCCCAATGAAAGCAGGTAAAGAATTTGTCGATTTACTTGCTGAGAAAAACCTTCTCTCCTCTGTTTCCCGCGTAGTCGTTGATGTGTATGGCTCTTTATCTCTAACAGGTAAAGGTCACGCAACAGATATCGCGATTATTATGGGATTAGCCGGTAATTTACCTGATACGGTTGATATTGACGCTATCGCACCTTTTATTAAACAAGTCGAAAATACCGGACGTTTGATGTTAGCTAATGGTGCTCAAGAGGTTGATTTCCCCGCGGTTGGAGGCATGAATTTTCATAAAAGTAATTTACCTCTTCATGAAAATGGTATGACTATCAGCGCCTATAATGGCGAACAACTTCTGTTGAAAAAAACCTATTACTCCATTGGTGGCGGCTTTATTGTTGATGAAGAGCATTTTGGTCAACCCGAAGAGAATAAAGTTGAAGTACCTTATCCTTATCAATATGCTGCTGATTTACGACGTCACTGTAAGGAAACCGGTCTCTCTCTTTCTGCACTGGTAATGCAAAATGAACTTGCATTACGCAGCAAAGAAGAGATCTCAGCCCATTTTGCTGCCGTTTGGGAGGTAATGAAATCAGGTATCGAGCGCGGTGTTAATACCGAAGGCTTATTACCGGGACCATTACGTGTTCCTCGTCGCGCGTCTGCATTACGTCGTATGTTAGTGACTGAAGATAAAACCACCACCGATCCTATGACAGTGGTTGATTGGATCAATATGTTTGCATTAGCCGTAAACGAAGAAAATGCCGCCGGTGGACGTGTTGTAACAGCACCCACTAATGGCGCATGCGGTATTATTCCTGCCGTACTCTCCTATTACGATAAATTTATTCGCCCAGTCAACGAAAACTCTTATACACGCTTTTTCTTAGTAGCCGGTGTTATTGGGTCGCTGTACAAAATGAATGCCTCTATTTCCGGTGCTGAAGTGGGTTGTCAAGGTGAAGTCGGTGTAGCCTGCTCAATGGCTGCAGGGGCTTTAACTGAACTGCTAGGGGGTAGTCCTGAGCAAGTCTGTATTGCGGCTGAAATCGCGATGGAGCATAACTTAGGTCTCACTTGTGATCCGGTTGCAGGACAAGTACAGGTGCCTTGTATCGAGCGTAACGCTATTGCTGCCGTACAAGCGGTAAACTCAGCACGGATGGCGCTTCGTCGTGTCAGTGATCCACGTATCTGTTTAGATAAAGTCATCGAGACCATGTATGAAACAGGTAAAGATATTAATTCTAAATATCGTGAAACATCGCAAGGTGGCTTAGCCATTAAAGTCTCTTGCGATTAATTTAACACTTTGACATGATTGTTACCCATAAACCAATGCCAGCTTTTGCTGGCATTATTTATTTTTGCTCCCTCGTCCTATATCTCTTCAATCACATCATAATAATTTTATATTTTTTATTACAATGGCAGTATCATGTGACACCGAGCATATCTTCTAAAGTCCAATATCTATAAACCTATAAATCTATTGGTCATATTTATATTATTAGCTAAAGTTGATTAATTAGAGGGTTATTCGCTCAATAAGTAGCAACAGAGCGACACATTTTTTCTTGATCTGTTGAATCGATAGCATTGATGCATTATCACTCATGTAGCTCTACACGGGATAAAAAGAGAACCAAAATGAAATCAGATATTGAAATTTCCCATCAAGCACCGCTTTTACCCATCCAAGATATTGCTAAAAAAATAAATGTAGACCAAGACGATATTGAATTTTATGGCAAATACAAAGCCAAGTTTAGCCAGAGTATTTGGTCAAAAATCACCTCAAAAAAACAGGGTAAATTGGTGCTTGTCACTTCCATTAATCCCACACCAGCAGGTGAAGGTAAAACCACCGTTACGGTAGGATTAGGACAAGCCCTTAATCAATTAGGCAAAAGTGCCATTATTGCATTACGCGAACCCTCCTTAGGCCCTTGTTTTGGTCTAAAAGGAGGAGCGGCTGGCGGTGGATATTCACAAGTTGTACCGATGGAAGATCTCAATCTTCATTTTACCGGTGATTTTCATGCTATCACCTCTGCAAATAATTTATTAGCAGCGATGTTAGATAACTCGCTTTATCAAGGTAATCCCCTTAACATTAATCCTAAAAAGATTATTTTTAAGCGCTGTATGGATATGAATGATCGCGCACTACGTCATTTAGTGATTGGATTAGGTGGCGACAAAGATGGGGTGGTTAGAGAAGATAGCTTTGTTATCACCGTTGCTAGCGAAATTATGTCTATCCTTTGTTTAGCAAAAGATATTAATGATTTAAAACAGCGCTTAGCACGTATCATCGTTGCATATAATTATGAAGGCGAGCCTGTTAGTGCTGAAGATCTCAACGCTGTCGGCGCTATGGCAACCTTACTTAAAGATGCCCTTAATCCTAATTTAGTACAAACGTTAGAAAATACCCCCGCGATTATTCATGGTGGCCCTTTTGCCAACATTGCCCATGGCTGTAATAGCCTAAGAGCGACTAAACTTGCTCTTCAACTGGCTGATATCACCGTAACAGAAGCGGGATTTGGTGCTGATCTAGGTGCGGAAAAATTCTTTGATATCAAATGTCGCATAGGCGACTTACAACCAGACTGTGCAGTTTTAGTCGTTACCACTAAGGCATTAAAATATAATGGTGGCTTAGGCAAAACACAGTGGGATCACGAAAATCTCACCGCTTTGGCAACGGGGATCGAAAATCTAGGTAAGCATATTGAAAATCTGAAAAAATATGGTGTTCCTGTTATTGTTACAGTAAATGCTTATGTGACAGACTCTGCTAAAGAGCATGAATTTATCGCCCAATATTGCCAGCAAAGAGGATGTCGTTTTGCCATTAGTCAAGTATGGGAGAAAGGTGGCGCGGGTGGTATTGAATTAGCCAATCAGGTTATTGATACACTAGAAAATGATGCACCACAGTTTCAATTACTCTACCCTGATAATATGCCTTTAAAGCAAAAGATAGAGACCATTGCTCAAGAAATTTATGGTGCAAAAGGGGTGACTTACAATGCTAACGCCCAAGAGATGCTAACAAAAATCGAGGATATGGGCTTTGGCCATTTCCCTATTTGTATGGCAAAAACGCAATATTCTCTATCAGATGATCCCGCATTACTTGGTCGCCCGACTGATTTTACCATTAATATCCGGGAAGTGTATGTCAGTGCTGGTGCAGGCTTTGTTGTTGCATTAACGGGCACAATAAATACGATGCCAGGATTACCTAAAAAACCGGCAGCAATGGCGATGGACGTTGATGATCATGGGGCAATAAAAGGACTGTTCTAAAACACTTAAAACCTGCTCAATAAAGAATGCCAGTTAATACTGGCATTCTTATTTTAAATGGGTGAGTTTTTCAGTAATTATGAGCTTAATTAACCAAAAAGCGCATTAAACCAACCAGAGACTGTTTTAACCACAAAGTCCCAGATACGACTAAAGAAACCCCCTTCTTCAACCGCTTCTTTTACCACTAATGGGCGCTGCTCAATCACTTCATCGTTTAGTAAGAAATTCACTGTTCCTACGACTTGATTTTGTGTTAATGGTGCTTCTAATTCGGGGTTAGTCAATGTAAAAGAGGCTTTTAAGTTCTTTAGCTCTCCTTTAGGAATGGTGATTGATGCATCTTTAGCAACACCTAAAGCCACTTCACCTTTATCGCCATACCATACTTTTTGCGTAGTCAGGGGCACGTTCTCTTTTACAGGTGTCACGGTTTCAAAAAAGCGGAAACCCCAGCCGAGTAATCTTTCACTTTCAGCAAAACGCACTTTATCTGATGGCGCCCCTAAAACCACTGCAATCAGACGCATATTTCCTTCGGTTGCCGAAGAGACAAGGTTATAGCCAGCCCCATTGGTATGCCCGGTTTTTACACCGTCGACATTCATATTTTTATTCCACAATAGACGGTTACGATTTGGCTGGCGAATATTGTTGAAGGTAAATTCTTTTTCTTTATGAATATCATATTCTGAAGGTACATCGCGGATCATGGCAGCTGTTAATAACGCCATATCTTGTGCTGTGGTGTACTGCCCTTCAGAATCTAGACCATGTACTGTTTTAAAGTGAGTGTTTTTTAAACCTAAATTCGCGGCATAGGTATTCATAAGATCAACAAAGGTTTCTTGGCTACCGGCAACATGTTCTGCCAACGCAATACTGGCATCATTACCAGATTGGATCACCATACCTCGATTTAAGTCGATCACTTTAACTCGATCGCCTGGTTTTAAAAACATCAAGGATGAGCCCTTTAAAACAGGATTACCCGTCGCCCAAGCATTGCGCCCAACAATAACAATATCATCGGGCGACATACGTCCCTCTTTTATCGCTTGTCCTACCACATAACTACTCATTATTTTGGTTAGACTGGCAGGATCTAGGCGCTCTTCAGGCTTCTCTGAAGCAAGTATTTTTCCACTGTTATAATCCATTAATACGTAAGATTTAGCCTCAATTTGAGGCGGCACAGGATTATTCACCGCAAAAGTAGGACTAGAAATAATTAGCAGTAAACCCATTCCCGCGGTAACCTTAGCCAATACGGATGGAAGATTTGTTTTCATTACCGATCACCCTTTTATATCAATTTGTTAAAGCTTTCCTACTATAGGGCTTTATGGAATAAGACGCCAACATTGATAGATAAAGATTTATCTTATATTCATATTTAACGCCCTACAGAGGGAATTTTTGTTACTTATCGTGGTTTAGGAGACCTTTATGTTAAAAGTCTGGGGTAGAAAAAACTCATCGAACGTTAAAAAAGTCCTGTGGTGTTTAAAAGAGCTTCAAGCTCCTTACGAACAAATTGATGTCGGAGGCCCTTTTGGTGGACTTCATGAGGCCAACTATTTAGCACTCAATCCCAATGCATCTATTCCTACCTTACAAGATGATGATTTTGCCTTATGGGAGTCAAATACCATAATTCGTTATTTATGTACCAAATATGAAAATTATCATCTCTACCCAACCGATGTAAAGCAACGCGCAAACGTTGAAAAATGGATGGATTGGTCAAATGGTAGCCTTTTTTCTCCAATCCAACAAATGATGATAAATCTTGTTCGCACACCAAAAGAGCAGCAAGATCCACAGCTTGTACAGAGCCTAAAAGCGAAATTAAACCAACTGATCAAAATTGCCGATGATCAACTGGCTAAAACAGCTTATTTTGCCGGTGACTATTTTTCATTAGCTGATATCGCTATTGCTCCTTTGGTATACCCATGGCTAGAGGTTTGCCAAGAAGGTGCAAATTATCCACATCTACAACGCTGGTTTGCACAATTAAGTGAAAATCAGATCTTCCGTGATGTCGTTTTACTGCCGGTAAATTAACTCATTGGCATTTTGTCGGGATCAGGATAGTGATAATGAAATCCGAGATCTCGGCAAATCTCCTGACCGTCGATCTCTCGTGCTGGCGGTTTATCTTCTAGAGCAAATTCAGGGGGAGTAAGATCTAACTGTGCAGCAACACGGCTGTAAAAATCTTTCTTTTTAGGATGAATAGGCGCGCATAAATTATATAAACGGCCTCCTTCATTTTGAGCAAGCAGTTGCTCTATCGCAAAAATAACATCGTCTAAATGCACTAAATTGACACTCTGATGTGCACCTTTGACCTGTTTTTTACCGGATAAAAAGCGTCCTGCATGACGACCAGGCCCAACTAACCCCGCCAAACGTAAAATATCGACGGTCGTGAGTGGTAAGCGATGTAACCAATTTTCAACTTCCGCTATCATCTTAGCGGATTGCGTTTCTGGCCTAATATCAACTTCTTCTGTAATAACACCACTTTGATTGCCATATACTGAAGTAGAGCTAATATAAATCACTCTTGTCACATGCCGAGACATGGCGCTATCCACTAATGTTTGTATCCCTTCAACATAATCATATCCTCCCCCCGCCGCACTAGGGGGTAATGTAATAATCAGTACATCAGTTTCCATTAAGTAATCAAAATCATCTCTATCACACTCAATAGCCGGTGTTAAATTCATTAGACAACAATCAACACCACTCATTCGTGCTGCTTCTACACCATCTTCTGTGGTTTTTGTTCCTTTTACTTGATACCCCGCTTCACGCAAGGCATTGGCAAGTGGTAATCCTAACCAACCTAATCCGACTATCGTGATCCGTTTCATTTTCTACCCCTACTTTCATGGCTTATTTAAATTATGTAACAAAACTTAATTTTATCCATTACTGATAAAAACTGCTTAAGCGTTATATATATTTAGCCTGCTTTAATATACTGGCGCACTTACTCGGTTAAGTAAAGAAAAGAAATATTAAAATTCTCTAAAAAACATAAGGTTACAATTTATTTAAATTATTATTAAAAAATAGGTTGCTTTTTACTTTATAAATCAGGTAGGTTGAAAGGCAGACAAATTCTAAATACTGGTTAATTATTTATAACGGGTATTTTTATTCGCTAGGAAAACATTATGTATAGCATTCAATTAAACCACCATCATCACCATCATCCTGACTAGTCTTTCAGGCGATGAGTGCTGGAAGACGTTTAGGTAACGCTTCCGGTGGTCTGAGTGCAGACAATAAAATAAAAACCCCGGAAGGCAACTTCCGGGGTTTTTTTATAGCTAAATTTCATAACAAGAATACGGACAAAGATAGGGTAACATTATGTTAGATAAAGCAAGATTACGAATTGCCATGCAAAAATCAGGTCGTTTAAGTGATGATTCACGAGCACTTTTAGCGCGTTGTGGCATTAAAATAAACTTAAACCAACAACGCCTTATCGCTTATGCGGAAAATATGCCTATCGATATTTTACGTGTCAGAGATGATGATATCCCCGGTTTAGTGATGGACGGAGTGGTTGATTTAGGCATTATTGGTGAAAACGTATTAGAAGAAGAATTACTAAAACGCCGAGCACAAGGAGAAAATCCAAGTTATATCACACTACGTCGTCTTGATTTTGGTGCTTGCCGTTTATCTCTTGCTGCACCGGTTGATTTTGATTATCAAGGGGTTGAGTGCCTCAATAATACCCGTATTGCCACCTCTTACCCTAATCTATTAAAACGTTATTTAGACCAAAAAGGGATCACCTTTAAATCTTGCTTATTAAATGGCTCCGTTGAAGTCGCACCTCGAGCCGGTCTGGCTGATTCTATTTGTGATTTAGTTTCTACTGGCGCCACATTAGAAGCCAATGGATTAAAAGAAGTAGAAGTTATTTATCGTTCTAAAGCTTGTTTAATTCAACGTGACGGTGAAATGGACGCAACAAAACAAGCCCTTATCGATCGCTTAATGACGCGTATTCAAGGAGTTATTCAAGCGCGCGAATCAAAATACATTATGTTACACGCGCCAAGTGATTGCCTTGAAGATGTTATCGCCCTATTACCGGGTGCTGAGCGCCCCACCATCCTTCCTTTAGCGGGTGATCAAAATCGAGTAGCAATGCACATGGTCAGCAGTGAAACCCTCTTTTGGGAAACGATGGAAAAACTAAAAGCATTAGGGGCAAGTTCAATTCTTGTTTTACCAATTGAAAAAATGATGGAATAAGGTGAGATGATGAAAACGGCGTTTAATACATTAAATTTCTGGGATAAATGCACCCAACAGCAACAACAACAGCTACTCACTCGCCCAGCGATATCCGCATCAGCGCCTATTACAGAGCAAGTTGCTACGATTATTTCTCAGGTACGCAACGATGGGGATAAAGCCCTTAAGGCACTGAGTCAAAAATATGATAAAGCGGCTCCCGATAGCGTATTGGTGACAAAAACACAGATTGACGCGGCTTGTGCAAGGCTCAATAACGAAATCAAACAAGCAATAGCGCAAGCCATGAGCAATATACGCCGTTTTCATGAAGCGCAAATTCCTAAAACCATTGAGGTAGAAACGCAACCCGGTGTATTTTGCCAACAAGTCAGTCGCCCTATTGATGCCGTAGGACTTTATATTCCCGGTGGATCAGCGCCTTTACTCTCAACAGTGATGATGTTGGGGCTACCGGCCCGTATTGCTGGTTGTCGCAAAATAATTTTATGCTCTCCGCCACCGATTGCTGATGAAATTTTGTATATTGCGCAACAAATTGGTATTGATGAAATATTCCAAGTCGGTGGTGCTCAAGCCATTGCTGCGATGGCTTTTGGTACAGAGTCTATCCCAAAGGTAGATAAAATTTTCGGCCCGGGAAATGCCTATGTGACAGAAGCAAAACGCCAAGTCAGCCAATCGCTACAAGGTGCGGCTATTGATATGCCAGCTGGCCCTTCGGAAGTATTAGTGATTGCTGATGCCGATGCTGATCCTGCCTTTATTGCCGCTGATTTACTATCACAAGCAGAGCACGGTCCTGACTCACAAGTGGTGCTATTAACCCCAGATGAAGCCCTTGCCAAAGCGGTCATTAGCGAGACGCAAGCCCAATTAACACAATTAACTCGCGCAGAAATAGCACAACAAGCCTTAGCCGAAAGTCGTGTCATTATCACCCGTGATCTCAACCAATGTATTGAAATCAGTAATCGCTATGGGCCTGAACACTTAATTATTCAGACTAATGATGCAGACTCACTTGTTGATAGCATTACTAGCGCCGGCTCAGTGTTCTTAGGGGCTTGGTCTCCTGAATCAGCGGGAGATTACGCTTCTGGCACCAATCACGTACTACCTACATACGGTTATACCGCCACCTATTCGAGTTTAGGCTTAGCCGATTTTATGAAGCGTATGACCGTACAAAAACTGACTGCTCAAGGTTTGGCTGATTTAGCCAATACCATTGAAATATTAGCGCAAGCAGAGCAATTAACTGCACATAAAAATGCCGTCACACTTCGCGTTAACGCCTTGGCTCAAGGAGATAACTAGCCATGAACACGCCCTTTGATATTACCCTATTAGCCAGAAAAAATGTTCGCCAGTTAACCCCTTATCAATCAGCGAGACGTTTAGGTGGAAATGGCTCGGTTTGGTTAAATGCCAATGAATACCCTACCGCTCCTGACTTTACGTTTAATGAAAAAAATTTAAACCGCTACCCTGAGTGTCAGCCTGTTAACGTAATTAATCGCTATGCAGCATATGCAGGCGTCCAACCTGAGCAAGTGTTAGTTAGCCGAGGTGCCGATGAAGCGATAGAACTACTGATCCGTGCTTTTTGTGAGCCCGGTAAAGATGCTGTTCTCTATTGTCCACCCACTTATGGTATGTACAGCGTCAGTGCGGAAACCTTTGGTGTAGAACAGCGTGTTGTCCCTGCTCTTGCTGATTGGGAGCCTGATGTCAAAGCCATTGCATCACAACTTGATAATGTAAAACTTATCTACCTATGCAGTCCCAATAACCCAACAGGCAATATCGTTGAGCCTTCACTGATCCGCGAAGTATTAGCATTAGCAAAAGATAAAGCCATTGTGGCTATTGACGAAGCTTATATTGAGTTTTGTCCTCAAGCATCACTAGTCGCTTGGTTAAAAGAGTATCCGAATTTAGTCATTTTGCGAACGCTCTCTAAAGCTTTTGCATTAGCGGGACTGCGTTGTGGCTTTGCACTTGCCAATTCACCTGTTATTGAATTATTACTTAAGGTGATCGCCCCTTACCCACTTTCTACCCCGGTTGCTGATATTGCGGCACAAGCATTAACTGACCAAGGTATAGAAGCGATGAAACAACGGGTAACGGAAATTGTACGCAATAGAACATATTTAGCGGATGCACTAAAAAATTTACCCAATGTTGAACAGGTTTATTGTAGTGAAACCAACTATATTTTAGTGAAATTCACTGATGCTGATTGTGTTTTCCGCAGTTTATGGGAGCAAGGGATTATTTTACGCGATCAACAGCGTCAATATGGGCTGGCAGGTTGTTTACGCATCTCTATCGGTACGCGTCAAGAGTGTGATAGCGTGATAACCGCTATAAAAAATAGGCAAACGGCAAACGTATAAACATCACTAATGATAACAATAAAAATCACCACTGAGGGATCTCAACCATGAGCCAGAAAATTCTTTTTATCGATCGTGATGGTACTTTGATCACTGAGCCACCAACCGATCACCAAGTTGATAGTCTCAATAAGCTTGCCTTTGAAAATGGCGTTATTCCCGCATTACTCAACTTACAACAGGCGGGCTATAAGCTTATTATGATCACCAATCAAGATGGGCTTGGTACAGACAGTTTTCCACAAGCTGACTTTGAACCCCCTCATAATCTCATGATGCAGGTTTTTTCTTCACAAGGTATTGTTTTTGATGAAGTATTAATCTGCCCTCATAAACCTGAAGACAACTGTCCTTGTCGTAAACCTGAAACAGGGTTAGTCACCCAATATCTGGTTGAAAGTGCTCTTGATAAAACCAATAGCTATGTGATTGGTGATAGACAAACCGATCTACAATTAGCTGAAAATATGGGGATCAACGGATTACGTTATAACGCCAATGAATTAAGCTGGTCAGCTATCAGTGAATTGCTGACGAAAAAAGATCGCTACTCCCACGTTGAACGTAAAACCAAAGAGACACAAATAGCCATTGATATCTGGCTTGATCGTGAAGGTGAAAGCCAAATTAGCACAGGCGTTGGTTTTTTTGATCATATGCTAGATCAAATTGCCACCCACGGTGGCTTTCGGATGAATATCAACGTACAAGGGGATTTAGTCATTGACGATCACCACACCGTTGAAGATACCGGTCTTGCACTCGGCGAAGCACTGCGAGAAGCATTAGGTAATAAACGCGGCATTGCACGTTTTGGTTTTACTTTGCCTATGGATGAGTGCCTAGCAAGTTGTGCGCTGGATATTTCTGGACGCCCTCACCTTGAATATAAAGCAGAATTTAAATATCAGCGCGTTGGTGATTTAAGCACAGAGATGATTGAGCACTTTTTCCGCTCTCTCTCTTACACTATGGGCTGCACTCTACACTTAAAATCAAAAGGCAAAAACGATCACCACAAAGCAGAAAGTCTGTTTAAAGTATTTGGTCGTACCTTACGCCAAGCTATTCGTGTTGAAGGAAATACCTTACCCAGTTCAAAAGGTGTGCTGTGATGAAAGTCGTCATTCTTGATACAGGTTGTGCTAATTTAGCCTCGGTTGCGTACGCCGTACAAAGGCTAGGTTACGATCCAATTATTTCTTATGAAAAAAATATCGTGTTATCTGCTGATAAACTGTTTCTCCCCGGGGTGGGAACAGCCAGTGCCGCTATGGAACAACTAAAAGCCCGTGAACTTATCCCTTTAATTAAGGCGTTAACCCAGCCCGTATTAGGCATTTGCTTAGGGATGCAAATTTTGGCCTCTCTGAGTGAAGAAGGTCACAATATCCCTCTATTAGGATTAGTTGACGGTAATATCAATAAACTTGATACCAAAGGATTACCCTTACCGCATATGGGTTGGGATCAGGTATTAGCAAAACCCGCTCACCCTCTATTTCGCAATATTGACAGCGACGCTTGGTTCTATTTTGTTCACAGCTATGGTTTAGGGCTCAATGACTCAACCATAGCCGAAACAGAATATGGTTCACGCTTTAGCAGTGCCATTCAGAAAGATAATTTCTATGGGGTGCAATTTCACCCTGAACGCTCAGGAAAAGCGGGTGCTCAACTGATTAAGAATTTTTTGGAGATGTAACGCGTTATGATTATTCCGGCATTAGATTTAATTGATGGCAAAGTCGTTCGTCTTCATCAAGGTGATTATAATAAACAACGTGATTATGATGATGATCCGATCCGCCGCTACCAACAATATCAACAAGACGGAGCAAAATTATTGCATCTCGTCGACTTAACTGGCGCGAAAGATCCACTTGCACGGCAGATCCCACTATTAAAACAGCTAGTTGCCTGTGTTAACGTTCCTGTGCAAGTTGGTGGTGGTATTCGTAGCGAAGAAGATGTGAAGTCACTATTAGCCGCAGGAGCAAGTCGAGTGGTGATTGGCTCTACAGCGGTGAGCCAGCCCAAATTAGTCAAAACATGGTTTGAGCGTTATGGTGCTGATGCGATTGTACTCGCCCTTGATGTTCGTATCGACGAACAAGGTAAAAAATGGGTGGCGGTAAGTGGCTGGCAAGAAAACTCCCCCTATACACTAGAAGAGATCATCGCACTTTATCAACCTGTAGGATTAAAGCATGTGTTGTGTACTGATATTTCTCGTGATGGCACCTTAGCCGGTTCTAACGTCGAACTGTATAAAGAAATTAGCCAGCGTTTCCCTGATATTTTATTCCAAGCTTCTGGCGGTATTGGTGATTTACAAGATATCGCAGCACTTCCTGGATCGGGTGTTGCGGGCATTATTGTTGGCAGAGCACTATTAGAAGGCAAATTCACATTACAAGAGGCGATATCATGTTGGCAAAACGCATAATTCCTTGTCTTGATGTTCGTGATGGACAGGTTGTTAAAGGTGTGCAATTTCGTAACCATGAAATTATTGGTGATATTGTTCCCTTAGCAGAACGCTACGCGAAAGAAGGTGCCGACGAGCTGGTCTTTTATGATATTACCGCCTCTTCTGATGGCCGAGTAGTCGATAAAAGTTGGGTATCGCGGGTAGCCGAAGTGATTGATATTCCATTTTGTGTTGCGGGTGGCATTCGCTCAGTAGAAGATGCCGGGAAAATTCTCTCTTTTGGGGCAGATAAAATCTCAATTAATTCCCCTGCACTTTCTGATCCAACACTGATTTCTCGCCTTGCCGATCGCTACGGTGTGCAGTGTGTAGTTGTGGGAATTGATACATGGTTTGATGAAAAAACTGGGGAATATCTCGTTTATCAATTTACGGGTGATGAAAAACGCACACAACAAACGCCATGGAAAACGCTCGATTGGGTACAAGAAGTACAGCAACGAGGTGCGGGGGAAATAGTGTTAAACATGATGAACCAAGATGGTGTAAGACAAGGTTATGATTTAAAACAACTCGCACTGGTACGCCAAGTCACTCAGGTTCCCATGATAGCTTCTGGCGGTGCAGGTGAAATGTCACACTTTCTGGATGCGTTTAAATTAGCCAATGTTGACGGTGCCCTTGCCGCTTCCGTATTCCATAAGCAGATCATTAATATCAACGAATTGAAACAGTATCTCGCAGAAAATGGCGTTAAGGTAAGAATATAATGAATAATACAAAACTCGCCCAATTAGATTGGCAAAAAGTCGATAACCTAATGCCTGTCATTATCCAAAATGCTATTTCTGGTGATGTCTTAATGCTTGGTTATATGGATAAAGCCGCATTAGAAATGACGCTAAACAGTGGCAAGGTCACTTTCTATTCACGAACTAAACAACGTTTATGGACAAAAGGTGAAACATCAGGCAATTTCCTTAAATTAGTGGATATTTATCCTGATTGTGATAACGATACTTTACTTATTTTAGCTCACCCAATCGGGCCTACTTGTCATAATGGGACTGAAAGTTGTTTTGCTCCGGCTCAAAGCCAATGGGGATTTCTTTATGAGCTTGAGAACTTACTGCGCGAGCGTAAAAGCGCTTCACCAGATAGCTCTTATACAGCACAACTTTATGCCAGTGGAACCAAACGTATCGCACAAAAAGTCGGAGAGGAAGGTGTTGAGACTGCTTTAGCTGCAACTGTTAATGATCGTGAAGAGTTAAAAAATGAAGCTTCTGATTTGCTCTATCATTTAATGGTGCTATTACAAGACCAATCGCTATCTCTATCTGATGTGATTGATTGCTTACAAAAGCGTCATAAAAAAGCGCAATAAAATAAGTATCAGTCATTAAACTACATGACCACTTAATACTTAATAATATAAAAAACACCTCAAATACGACATTGATATTTGAGGTGTTAATTCTTTGCTTAAATAAGATGTTAACTTATATTAACCCTCTTATTTTTAGCGATTACATTGCTTGGCGGAATATCTCGATAACATCACTTTCACTACCTTGAACAGGGTTAGTGATGGCACATGCATCTTTTAATGCATTTTCAGCTAATGTTTTGAAATCTTCTTCTTTCACGCCTAATTCTTTCAGGCCTGCTGGAATACCGACATCTTTGGCGATTTTGCGGATCTCTTCAATACAAGCTTGCGCACCCTGCTCATCATTCATTGCCGAAACATCAACACCCATAGCTTGCGCTATATCTTTTAAACGACCTGCTGCTGCTTGGATATTATAAGCTTGAACATGAGGCAGTAATACTGCATTACATACACCATGAGGTAAGTTATAAAAACCACCTAATTGGTGAGCCATGGCATGCACATAACCTAAAGAAGCATTATTAAATGCCATACCCGCTAAAAATTGTGCATAAGCCATATTTTCACGTGCTGCTGTATCACCACCGTTTTCAACGACTTTACGTAAAGACTCACTGATCATCGTCACTGCTTTTAACGCACATGCATCAGTAATAGGATTAGCGGCAGTAGAGACATAAGCTTCAACAGCATGGGTTAACGCATCCATACCCGTAGCTGCGGTTAAACCTTTTGGCATACCAATCATTAACTCTGAATCATTTACCGATAAGATTGGTGTTACATTTTTATCAACAATAGCCATTTTAATATGACGCGCAGTATCCGTGATGATACAAAAACGTGTCATTTCAGAAGCAGTACCAGCGGTTGTATTAATTGCAATCAGTGGTAATTGCGGATGCTCAGAGCGATCAACCCCTTCATAATCGGCAATCTTACCACCATTGGCAGCGACTAGTGCGATACCTTTAGCACAGTCATGAGGAGAGCCACCACCTAAAGAGATAACACAGTCACATTGATGCTCTTTTAATAAGGCTAACCCCGCTTCAACATTTTCAACGGTAGGGTTTGGCGCTGTACCATCATAAGTAACGCTAGCAATACCTGATTTCGCCAGTAATTCACTCACTTTATTTACAACACCTAATTGATTTAAAACACTATCAGTAACAATCAGTGCTTTATGAAAGCCAAAGTCTTTCATTGAGTTTATCGCGTCTGCAAGACAACCTGCGCCTAATTTGTTTACTGAAGGGATATAAAATGTTGAACTGGCCATTATTGACTTCCTTTTAGTAATTTAATCTACGTTTTAATATGTTCTATTCTTTTTATTCTTAAATTGATCATTATCAATATAATGAATAAATATTAATTTTTTTATAATATTAGAGCTCTAAAATAATATAGATAATCTAATTATCCTATTAATTCAATAGGATAATACTATTAACATATTATCATTTGTAACAAAATAATTTGATAGGCTTATCAAAATAATAAATACCAAAGAAACATATCACCGCAGAAAATTTTTTTTTAAGTCGTATAATGACCGAATAAAAATACATGCTTAATCTTAGGAGTCATTGATGTCTTTGACTATTTTCGAGCAATTAACCACATTACTCAATAACCACCACGCCCGTTATCGCGTCATGGAACACCCGACCGCGGGTCGTTCTGAGGAAGTTGCTAAAATAAGAGGTACACAATTAGGGCAAGGGGCAAAAGGTCTAGTTTGTCATGTAAAAGGCAATGGTATTAAACAACATGTACTGGCCATTTTACCTGCTGATAAACAAGCTGATCTATCAAAACTCGCTATCGCTATTGGTGGGACAAGAGCCTCTCTTGCAAGCCCGAAAGAAGTTGATGAACTAACGCAATGTGTATTTGGCGCGATCCCACCTTTTAGTTTTCATCCAGCACTAAAACTGGTTGCTGATCCGCTATTATTTGAACGTTTTGATGAATTAGCCTTTAATGCTGGAACATTAGAACGTTCGATTATTTTAAATACACAAGATTATCAGCGTATTGCTCAGCCCGAGTTAATTCATTTTATTCGCCAAGATGCTCAAGAGCATAATGATTAATAAAAGTACTATAAAATGCAGTTAAAAAGTATTTTTTAACTATAATTTTTTAACTACAAATAGTAAAAAGGTGCTGAAATTCAGCACCTCTAACACTTATAACTCACTGTTTTTAAAACTTACTCCATCCACTCAGTGTGGAATACGCCTTCTTTATCAGTACGTTTATAAGTATGCGCACCAAAATAGTCACGTTGTGCTTGAATTAAGTTTGCTGGTAACACTTGCGCACGGTAGCTATCGTAATAAGAGATAGCCGCGGAGAATGTTGGCGTAGGAATACCTGCTTGAACACCATAACAAACAACATCACGCAATGCTTGTTGATACTCATCAGCGATATTTTTAAAGTAAGGTGCTAATAATAAATTAGCGATATTCGCATCGTCATTATAGGCATCAGTGATTTTTTGTAAGAATTGAGCACGAATGATACAACCTGCACGGAAAATTTTCGCAATTTCACCGTAATTTAGATCCCAGTTATATTCATCTGATGCAGCTTTCAATTGTTGGAAGCCTTGCGCATAAGAGACAATTTTACCTAAATATAGTGCACGACGAACATTCTCGATAAAGGCTTTTTTATCACCAGTAAATGCTTTTGGTGCTGGACCTGATAATACTTTAGATGCCGCCACACGTTGATCTTTCAGTGAAGAAATATAACGTGCAAAAACAGATTCTGTAATCAACGTAACAGGAACACCTAAGTCTAAAGAGCTTTGGCTAGTCCATTTACCGGTGCCTTTATTTGCCGCTTCATCAAGAATAACATCAACAAGGTAGTTACCTTCTTCATCTTTCTTACGGAAAATATCAGCAGTAATTTCAATAAGGTAGCTACTTAATTCACCTTTATTCCACTCGGTAAAAGTGTCCGCTAACTCTTCGTTAGTTAAACCTAGTGAGTGTTTTAATACTGAATAAGCTTCTGCTATCAGTTGCATATCACCATATTCGATACCATTGTGTACCATTTTCACATAGTGACCTGCACCATCTGCACCAATATAAGTGACACAAGGCTCGCCATCTGCCACCGCGGCAATTTTCTCAAGAATAGGAGCAACTAACTCATAGGCTTCTTTTTGACCACCAGGCATAATAGAAGGTCCTTTTAATGCCCCTTCTTCACCACCAGAAACACCCGTACCAATAAAGTTAAAACCTTGAGCCGATAGCTCACGATTACGACGAATAGTATCTTTAAAGAAAGTATTTCCGCCATCAATAAGGATATCGCCCTTATCTAAATGTGGTGTCAGCGCTGCGATGGTTTTATCTGTTGCTTCACCCGCTTTAACCATTAACAAAATACGACGCGGTTTTTCTAATGAATCAACAAATTCCTTAATAGAGTAATTCGGAACCAGTTTTTTACCTGGATTTTCAGCGATCACTTCATTGGTTTTATCGCTCGAGCGGTTGTAGATAGATACAGTGTAACCACGGCTTTCAATGTTTAGCGCAAGGTTACGTCCCATCACTGCCATACCAACCACGCCGATTTGCTGTTTTGACATGAAATAACTCCCGTCTGAATATAAACCTGCCAGTCTCAATGTACTGACAATTTGTTAACCTGATCACATAGTAACTCACTCTCTCATTTGGTGGTAGTTATTGATGCAATCGATATCGCATTCCTTATGGTTGACATCCTCCACGCCCTAAAGGACGTGGATCCCTACTGCGTTCAGACTGATGTCTGAATC
>NZ_CAWQNB010000045.1:0-233065 GCF_963896135.1 Proteus sp. G2609
ATTCAGACATCAGTCTGAACGCAGTAGGGATCCACGTCCTTTAGGGCGTGGAGGATGTCAACTATCCCCGGTTGGTTCAATACCCAAGGTACTAATGAAGCGCTACCATCATCTTTATCAGGTTCGAAGTGATGTACCGACAAGGCTTCAGGTGATTTTTTTAAATTACCAATAGCATCAATACGAAATCCAGCAACACCTTTTTTGATCCAGACGTTTATCATATCGATAATATCTTGGCGTAATTGTGGCTCCTCCCAATTTAAATCCGGTTGTTCAGGACCGAACGAATTAAAATACCAACGATCAGTATTTTCAACACGACTCCAAACAGAGCAGTCAAAGTAGGTACGTAAATTATTTGGTGGTATCGATTTATCCCATTGTTTAAAAATATAATAATCAGCATAAGGGCTATTGGGATCGCTAAGCGCGGATTTAAACCATGGATGCTCATTGGAAGTATGATTTAATACTAAATCGAGTAAGATTTTAATATCGCGTTTTTTCGCTTCCCTGATTAAATTATCTAGCGCTTTATTATCGCCAAAAATAGGATCGACGATAGAATAGTCAGCAATATCATAACCATTATCCTTCATCGGAGATTTAAAAATCGGACATAACCAGATAACATTGGTTCCTAAGGATTGTATATAATCTAATTTTTCGTTGATCCCCAATAAGTCACCAATCCCATCACCATTACTATCAAAAAAACTCTTCGGATATATTTGGTAAACTACGGCCTCTTTCCACCAAGTACTAGACATATCATCACCTCACAAAGATAACATCGTAAAAAAGGAAGGGTGCCTTAATTAATATTAGATCATATGTAGGGATTAGATTAACCTAGAAAAATATAGATAAGTTTATGGCAAAAAATATAGCAAACTGAATAACATAAATTAATGATACTAATACCTCATAAAACTAGATGGTCAATCTACAAACTAAAAAAACGCTAAAGAAAGTTGCCCTTCTCTAGCGTTTTATAAAATTGGTTTACCTTAAAATAAGGTAAAATACAGGGTGTCTTTATTTAGCAGGACGAACTGCAATCACTTCAATTTCTACACGCCATGCTGGATTAGCCAATTTAGCCACTTGGAATGCTGAACGTGCTGGTAATTGATTGGTTTTTGAAGCGTCATAGAACTTAGAATAACCGTTCATAAAGCCTTTAAAATCCATAGTGCCGTTATTCTCTTCACCACCAACTAAGAATACTTGCATCTTAACCACGTCTTTCATATCAAGACCAAGGTTATTCAGGTTAGTTTTGATTTGTTCTAAAACATTAATAGTTTGCTCTTCGGTATTACCGTAAGAAGCTAATTCACCTTCTGGTGCATCTGCGGATTTCTTAGTAGGCACTTTACCACTTAAGAAAACCAGATTATTACCTGCGTTAATTTCAACTGCTTCTGAAATAGGCATACCGTCTAATTTATGATGCACAACATTCTCCGCTGCATTTGCACTTGCTACACCGAACACGAAAGGCAAAGCAACAAGTAGACTTTTATAGCGCATGAAAACTCCTTAATGTGTTTAATTACAGTAAAACAAGGGGTTACTTCTTAAAACGATCCAAACTAAACGGCGTTGGATCAATAACAGGTTTCTTGCCCATGACAATATCAGCGGTCACTTCACCCGCTGCTGGGCCTTCGGTCATACCCCACACTGTTGCCGTGTTAATCACTAAGCCTGGGTATTCTTTGACCTCAGAAATGATAGGTAATTCATCAAATGTTGGACTCACAACGGCACCCCAACGTTCAACAACTTCTGATTTTTCAAATACTGGGAATTCTGTTTTCATTCTTTGGAAAACAGCATCTAAGTGTTGCGTATTTTGTGTTGCCGTGGCAACTCGGAATTGTTCGAATGGTGTTTTTTCATCTAAATTCCAAGAGGTCGGCATTTTAAATGAATTAAATAGATCTTCACCAATAGAGAATTCCAACGGTAACTCTCCGCCACCTAATAAGTGCATAAATTTAGGCCCTAGCAGGAAGCTATCTTTGACTATTGAACTCGTAAAGATACGTGGTGCAACGGCATAAGTACCATCCGCTTGCTCGCGGAAATGAATACCATTAGGTAAATGCACATTACCACGTGGTGCACCAGGAACCCCTGAGACACGTTGTTGTGATAGATATACATTGAGCGTTGGGATATCAATACCCATATTGCCCATAAATAAACGTGACCAGATACCCCCGGCGAGTACAACTTGAGACGTTTTAATCGCCCCTTTCTCACTCACCACATCAGAGATTTTACCACCCGCAGTTTCAATACCTCTTACTGCACAGTTGGTATAAATTTTCACACCGATTTGTTTGGCATAACGAGCGAGTGCAGGTGTGCCTGTTTCAGGATCAACAGAGCCTGAATCTTCTTCAAATGCAGCAACAGTCCATGGCGTTTGAGCACCGACTAAGCGATTTGATAGCTCTTCACCTTTAATGATGCGAGTATTTAATGGTGTATCAAAACCTGCCGCTTCTTTAGCTGTTTTGATCCACGCTTGAGCTTTATCTAATGCTTTTTCATCCGCCAGCGCTTCTACACGACCTTGAGTACGATAACTGGTATCTGCACCAATTTTCTCATTCATGCCACGCCATAATATTTTCCCATAATGGTGTAATGGGAAGATTTCTGGTGATGTTTGGTAACTAATAATTTGGCTGTATGCACGGCCTGATTGCTCACCGGCAATCTGACCCTTTTCTAAGATAGTGACACTCATACCACGTTCAGCAAGGTTAATAGCGGTCATGATCCCTTGAATACCGGCACCAATAATCACTACATCTGCTTCTTTAGGAAGAGCCCCTTGCGTACCTTCAACAAATGATGCTCTAGATTTAGCTTCCACAAATTTGCCGTCACGGCGAACCATTGGAACTAAAGCCGCACCACCTGCTAAAACGCCCGCAGCACCAACACCTAAAAGTAGCTTTCTCCTTGAAATGTTCATCTTTTACCTCAGTAATAGTCTTACTATTTATATTGTTATTAGATTATTTTTTAGAGGCTTTATAATATCATGTTTTATTATAATGTTAATGAATATAATAATTTGTTAATAATACTAATAAGACATAATACCATTAGAAACATTATGGTTACTTATAAAAAAAAACCTATTGATAATAAAGTGGAACAAAAGAGTCGAAATAAGTATTAACTTGAATTAAAAGGAAAAGTATGTCTTAGATGGAGGTATTGATAAGAAAGGGCATAAATATTTTATTAACATTTAACGACTGATGTTGTATTTAAAGCGACCATTTATGCAGATAAAATAAATAGACTCGATAGCACGATTAGCTAAAATAAAAAGCGAATACCACTATAGTAGTACTCGCTTTTTAATTAAATGTGAAAAAATTAACGCATTGTCACAAATTCTTCCGCCGCCGTTGGGTGGATAGCAACAGTATCATCAAAATCTTTCTTCGTGGCACCCATTTTTAATGCCACTGCAAAACCTTGCAACATTTCATCCATGCCAAAACCAATACCGTGGATTCCGACAATTTTTTCTTCAGCACCCACACAGACTAATTTCATCCGACAAGGCTGACGATGGCGTGTCACTGCACTATACATGGCAGTAAAAGAAGATTTATAGACTTTCACTTGCTCAGCGCCATATTGCTCAATAGCTTGAGGTTCCGTTAAACCCACAGTACCAATAGCTGGGTGACTAAATACCACTGTTGGAATATTGGTATAATCTAAATGTTCATTAGGTTTATTATTAAATAATCGCTCTGATAAACGACGTCCAGCGGCTACCGCAACAGGGGTTAATTCTACCGCACCTGTGTTATCACCTACGGCATAAATACCGGGCACATTGGTATTTTGGAATTTATCAACCTGAATATACCCTTTTTCATTTAGCTTAACACCCGTAGCCGCTAAATTGATATTATCTGTAGCAGGTTCACGACCAATTGCCCAAATTAAAGTATCTACCGTCTGCTCTAAGCCATTTTCAAGTTGTAACGTTAAGCTACCGTCGGCATTTTTAACCACAGCTTTAGGAACTGCATGGGTGTGTAATTTAGGCCCTTCCGCTTCCATTACTTCCACCAGCGTATCGACGATTAGTGGATCAAAACTACGTAATGGTGCATGTTTACGCACAAATAAGTGTGTTTCACTCCCTAACGCATTTAATACACCCGCTAATTCAACAGCAATATAGCCGGCACCCACAACAGCAACACGTTTTGGTAATGCGCTAAGTTCGAAGAAACCATCAGAGTTAATACCATATTCAGCCCCTGGAATGTTTGGCTGAATAGGACGGCCTCCCGTGGCGATAAGTATATTATCTGCGGTAATTTTTTCACCGTTTACTTCAATAGTATGCGCATCAACAAAACGGGCAAAGCCTTGGATAACATCAACTTTATTATTACCTAATACACGTTCATAAGATTGGTGGATACGATCAATATAAGCAGTACGGCTACTGATTAATGTATCCCAATCAAAACGGTTTACTGTAGTATCAAAACCATAATCAGGACCGTATTGATGAATTGCTTCGGCAATTTGCGCAGCATGCCACATCACTTTTTTCGGGACACAACCGACATTAACGCAAGTGCCACCTAGCGCTTTCGCTTCAATTAATGCACATTTTTGGCCATACATAGCCGCTCTATTGATTGATGCGATGCCACCACTACCGCCACCGATGGCGATATAATCGTAATGTTTGCTCATAATTGATCTAATCCATTTATCTGTAGAAAAATAGGTACCTAACAGGCTAATTCTTTCATGTAATAAAGTCTATTATGACAAATTTTATTACTTAGCAGGTTAGGTTTTCGCTTTTACAGTAATAGGTAAAACAGTAATAAATGACTTATTCTGGTACAACCCATTCAACTAATGTGTGTCCAGTACCTTCAGGAACCAAGGTTTTATGTAGCCAAGGCAAGATAGACGCCATTTGTGATGCCAATTTCCAAGGTGGGTTAATAACAATCATACCTGATGCTGTCATACCTAGTTGATCACTATCTGGTTTCACTGCCAACTCAATTTGCAGAATTTTACGAATACCGGTGGCCTCTAGCTCTTTTAGCATCCGTTTAATTTGTTGGCGATGCACAACAGGATACCAAATTGCATAGGTCCCGGTGGCGAAACGTTTATAGCCTTCCACAATGCCTTTAACAACCGCACTATAATCTTGTTTAAGTTCATAAGGTGGATCAATTAAAGCAAACCCACGACGACTGGCGGGAGGGAGTTTTGATTTTAATTGTCCAAAGCCATCTTCCCGACACACTCTCACACGTTTATCGCGGGAAAATTCCGTACGTAATAAAGGGAAATCGGTAGGATGTAATTCAGTTAGCATTAACAGATCTTGCTCACGCAATAATTTAGCAGCCAATAAAGGAGAGCCGGGATAATAACGTAACTCATCAGATGTATTTAACGAACCGACCGCCTCCAAATAAGGCAAGATAAGCTCAGGCACCTCTTCTTGTTGCCATAAGCGTGCAATGCCTTCTAAGTATTCTCCCGTGCGAGTCGCATGTGCATTGGTGAGCTGATAACGTCCAGCGCCAGCATGAGTATCCAAATAAAGAAACGGTTTTTCTTTCTCTTTTAAAGACTCAATAATCAGAGTTTGAACAATATGTTTTAATACATCGGCGTGGTTGCCAGCGTGGAAACTATGACGATAGCTCAGCATTCTTTATCTTCCGTTAGAAATGGGCATAGCAAAGTAATTAACTTACTCTGAAAAGAGTGAATAAGCTAAGTGTATCAGAAAAAGCTGAACTTCTTTATTGAAAGAAAAAGAAACATTGAGTCTTGGCAGGCAGAGGTTATGATAAATCAATATTTAACTTAAGTCAGATAAAGGAATAGAATGAAAAAATATATTTTTACTGCAATTATTCTTAGTTTAACAGCTAGTTATGCATCAGCAGAAACAGCGGTTAATGGTTGTGACATCAAAAAACAGAATATTCAACGACAAATCGACTATGCCAAAATGCATGGTAATCAATATCGAGTACAAGGCTTAGAGCGAGCACTTAATAAAGTAGAACGTTATTGCACTCCAGAAAAGGTTATTGAAGATACCCGCCTAGAATTACGTGAAAAACAACTGGAAGTGAAAGAGCGTGAATTAGAATTAAAAGAAGCGCAACTTAAGGGAGAGCGCGATAAAATTACAAAAAGAGAAGATAAACTTGCACAAGCAAAAGCTGAGTTGAAAGCAGCTGAAGAAGAGTTAGAGCTACTCACAAAAAAATAATGCCCCTTAAATTCCCATTATGTTAAGCCATATAATGGGAATTATTATTCATTCGAACTACCTGCTAATCATAGGTTTGCTTAGATAAAAAGCGCATAACTGTTAAAAATATCATCATACTTAAGCCAAAGCAGACAACTCTGCTACCCTAATAGATAGCTAATGATAATAAGCATTAAGTTATGTAATAGGCATAACCTTATGCTATTTTTCAATAATCATTATCATAATAGTACTCAATTCTTAAGAATGGACTGATTTAATTAAAGAGGATATATGTCAGAAGAGACACAGAAAAAGGCATCCAATAAAAACACTCAACTGACTCAGCCCATTAAGCATGGGTTAGAAAAAGGGCTTCATGGTGGAAAAAAAGCCATTGGTATTGGTATAAAATTCACTAATTTTGTTACCAACATTCCCTTTATTGCTCACCTTATTCGAGCGGCAGAGCGTTTTACTGACCGAATGGGAAACCAGTTTGGTGCGGCTATCACTTACTTCTCATTTTTATCATTAATTCCCGTATTAATGCTCTCTTTTGCTTGTGCGGGTTTTATTTTAGCTTCAAACCCTGATTTGTTGGCCAAATTAATTACCGGAGTTGCCAATAGTATTGATGATCCAACTTTAGCCTCAACCGTTCAACAAAGTATTGATACTGCGGTTCGTCAACGTACAACCGTAGGTTTAACAGGGTTAGCCATCGCCTTGTATTCTGGTGTTAACTGGGTCGGAAACTTACGCCAAGCCATTTTGGCTCAATCTCGCCCGATATGGGAACGCAACAAAGAAGATCAAGAAAAAATTTACTTTCGTTATTTTCGCGATTTTTTAGCCCTTATCGGTTTACTTGTTGCACTTGTTATCACTATTACACTAACCTCCGTTGCTGGCTCCGCACAAAAATTGATTGTGCATACATTAGGTTTAGATGGTATTGAATGGCTCACACCTGCTTGGACAACCATTGGTTTAACTATCTCTATTAGTGCCAATTATCTGTTATTTTTGTGGATATTGTGGATCTTACCTCGTCACCAACCTAAACGTATCTCATTATTAAAAGGAACGCTTATCGCCGCAATTGGCTTTGAGATCTTAAAGTCGGTGATGACATGGTTATTACCTAGATTAGCCAGTTCACCTTCTGGTGCAGCTTTTGGCTCTGTGATTGGTTTAATGGCTTTCTTCTACTTTTTTGCACGACTAACGCTCTTTTGTGCCGCTTGGATTGCAACAGATGGACCTAATATGCGCAAAGAAAAACACAAGAGTGAAACTCAATCTATCACCTAAAATTGTAACCTCACGAGATAGGGTTAATTCCCTGCATTAACTACCTATTAATAATGTAAAACGTAATAAGGAAAAATAAATGCCATACGTTAATATTAAAATTACCCGCGAAGGTGCAACAGCAGAACAAAAAGAACAATTAATTGCTGGGGCAACACAGCTTTTAGTGGATGTGTTAGGCAAAAACCCAGCGACAACTGTCGTCGTTATCGATGAAGTTGATACAGATAACTGGGGGATAGGTGGTAAAACAGTAACCGATTTACGTGCCTGTGCAAAAAAATAAGCTGGCGGTTTAACATATAAAAATAAAAAAGCTGAAAATAGCGTTAGGCTATTTCCAGCTTTTATTTATTAAGTTAATGCCGTACTACTTATCTATTTTGTCTGTTGTGCATCTGCCTGCACCGAAGCTTTTTCACCAGTAGTTAACGATGTTTTAGCCGTGTTTGAGCTATTCGCTGTTTCTGGGTGAACTTGCTTTTCAAATTGCACACGCAATTCACCCAAGTTTACCGTTGGCGTCTCGCTACTTTGCGTTAATACAAAAGTGATATCCTCAGATAGAATTCTCGATAACTCTTGATTTAACATCTCTTTCGTTAAACCCGCTAAAAATGCTTGGCGTAAACGCTGATATTGCTCTGGTGGAATATCAATAATATTACTTTGCTGAGACAATAAACGCTGATTAATTAAGATAGAGGTACTTGTTTTGGCATAACGCGCAAACAATTGAGTGAGTTGAATTTGCTTTTCTTGAAGTAAATCTTGATACAATTCATCACTGACACCTTGATTACGTAATTCGCCAAGCTCTTCCCCCACCCAAGTGGCAAGTGCAGGAATATTTGCCGTTGCTGTATCAACATTTAACGAGCAACTGGCTCGTTGATATTGCACTCGACAATCGATATTCACTTGCGTACTTTCTTTTTCTTTACGCTGTTCGAGACTACGACCTAAGTGTACAAAAATCACTTCACGCGCTAAATCACTTAACCAATAACGGCTCAGCGTGTCAGAATCTTTCACTGGTGACCAATCCAGATCCCAAATAAGAGAGATTTGGTCATTTTTTCGCATGGGTTCTTGCACATACAATGTTTCTGGTTTCATATCGGCAAGAACAGGCACAGGCACAGGTGTCACACGTTTTCCTTCAAGGGAAGAAAATGCCTGATTAATACTCTCGGTTAAGATACGATTATCAACATTACCGGCAATATATAACGTCATCATATCTGGGGTATACCAACGCTGTTGATAATCTGATAACTCTTTTGTATTTACCGAATGATTAACCGGTTTACCTGGATTATGGCCTTTTAGATTTGAACCTTCTAGACGTGAACGCCAGATAGGATCATCAATGTTAGCGGGAAAAGTCACCACTGGAAGCGGAGATTGAATCGCATTTCGAACCGCATCTTCTGTATATTGTGCCGGTTTTGCTATACCCGCCAATAATGCAAATGCATCTTTTAATAATTCAGGCTGGTTATTGGGCAAGCTTAAGTTATAAACCGTAAAGTCATAAGAGACGATCATCGGTGGCAATGGATAATCAGGATCGAATGCATTTTTCCAAAGATTATCGCGTTTTTCTGGTGTTAATCCGGTGTTTTCTAACACATTCAGTTTTGACACCAGAGATGAAAACCCTGTTTCACTGCGCTTTTCTGATAAAGAGCCCGTATTCACTAATAAGCGAATTTGGATCCTATCATTTGGGCGTTGTGGTGTTTGTAAAATTTGCCATTGGAAACCATTTGCGAGTCGCCCTTCTTGCCAAGCAGGATCAGGCTGCAGTGCTTCAGCTTGAACCTGACAAATAGCAGCGCTGAACATAACGCTTCCCAATAAAATTCGTGTCATTGCACCCTGCATGTGAACCTCTGTTTTATTAATCCTTGGTATTAAACCACTTATGAGGTTTAACAATAAATGCCGGAAGACATGTTAGATGTAAAATGTCTGTATGTTGCGTTGTCATCTTTATCACCACAGAACGCTAAAATAAAATCACTCACGTGATTAGAGTCATAGTGGTGTAAGAAGGTTCAGATATCTGACTCTTTTTGATCAGATTTTTGTTGATTATATCCTTTAATCAGCAAACCAATCTCATCATCACGATGAGATTCTGAACACGACAACATCGAAACCTGATTACTTTTATTAAGAGTCACAGCAATGTGGCGCAACGGTTTTACCATAATACGATTAATACACCAGCTAATTGCAATAGTGAGGATAAGACCCATTAATAAATAAGTCGTCAACATCAGTGCGACAGTATTACTCGCAAAACGATAAAAACGGTTAGTATCTGCCTGTAAAATAAGATGACTGGTATAGGCTTTATCGTCAGCGGAGGTAATACCTAAAGGCTGTAAAGGGATAGTCACTTCAACAGGGATGCCAAACAGCCAACGTGAAAATTGAGAAACTGATTTTTTCGGTGCAAAATCTAAGTTCATCACCTGAACATTTTCAGGTTGTGTCACAATCGCTTTACCCAGTATCCCGGTCGTTTTTAAACTAATGATCAGTTGTTTGGCATCATTTAAATCTGAACGCAATAGCGCATCAGCTAGCGGTTGTTGTATACTGACTGCCGCATTAAATAGCTGATTTTGATAATCTTCTCGGCGTTGATCAATCAAATAAACAAGCTGAATACTAATAAAAATAGCAATAGTCACCAACGTGACACCTGCAACAGCTGCCATCTGTTTGATTGTTAGTGAACGTTTGAGATGAGGTTTCATCAGTGCTATTTCCAGTAACCATGCTTGAACAACGGTGATTATACTGTATTTTTTCGATTATGTATCACAATCAATAAAGAAAAAACACACGAAAGCCTGCATCTCTACTCAGGTTAAAATCAATAAAAAGAATTATCTGGCTATAAACACAAATAGCCAGATAATATTCATCTTTTTTAGATGATAATTTTATTACTCTTTTAATTGTTATTATTAAATATCATCATTTAAATTATTTAGTTTTATGTGGATTAATATCGAAAATAACCTTATCATTCTCCGTTATCTTGCTAGCGAACTTAAATAAGCTATATTTATTAATTAAAGAAGTTTTAAACTGACCTTTAATATTAATTTCATTATCAGCTATCAAATCTATATAAGTTTTGCTTAATCCATCATCTAAAAGCTTTTCTTTAAATTTAACATCTGTTATATTTATGCTATCTCCATGTGCAAAAATCTGACCAAAACCAAATATAGATAGTTTATTTAAATTAATATTATTAAGCTTATTTTTATATAAACTATTATCGTCGTTACCATCTACCATTGGGATATTTCGATAACCTAAAAATCTGATACTGCTATTTCTCAGACCAAATCTACCCGAGTAGTTATTATCTTGATGGGCATTAAATGAGACACCAGAATTTCTGACATAAGAAATTTTTTTATCAATATCAACATTAATATTTTTCGCATTAAACAAAACTTCGCTATTTATAATAGCTAGTTTACCTTTAAAGTTAATATTGTCACTTTCTATATATTGAAGTGCTGATCCTATTTCTTTACCCTCAGCCTCCAACTTTGTTTTTTCTGCTTGTTTAGCTTCATCGATTTTAAGAACAGCACTCTGGATCTTGTTATATTCTGCTTGCTGTTGATCAGCAAACCTCCTAGCTTCAGTAGCTAGTTCTCTTAATTCATTTATTTTATCTTTATATATATTATCAAGTTCTAACTCCATTATTTTTTCTTCTAATACCTCTAATTCTAATGCCTGTAATTCTAATTCTAATGCTATTTCAGCTGATTTTTTTGCATCTTTATCAATAAAATCTAACTTCATAGATGCTAACATGAACATTAGATCTAATTCATTATATGCTCTAAATTTATTTTCATTATTAATAATTCCGAATATTGATTTTTCATTAGCATTAATTTCTTTATTACGAATGATATTAATTTTTTTAGTGATTAGATTCCCATTAAGATTTAAAATGCCCCCCTGTAGAGAGAAAAGATCTGTTTTTAATGAATTATTTTCTAAAATAGAAATGCCTTCTTGATTAGCTTTAGATAGTACTTTTTCTTGTTCACCTTTCCAAACATAATCAACAAAACTAACCGTTTCATAGCCATTGATCACATTAAAAACTGGGATTTTATTTTTACCTAATATATTAATACGATTAGAAAAAACATTGATTGTTTGTTCTTCATTGAAATTATTAACATTCTTTAGATTAACATAACCATCTGATAAATAAATTTTTTTGCCTGTAATACTATCTAACTTCCCTGAAATTAACATTACCTTATCTGAACCTGAAAATTGACACCCGTAGCAATCAATTCCATTTGGATTGGCGATAATCAATTCTGCATTTTGTCCTAAAACAGAGATTTTACCCTTTAATGAACTCGTTTTTTTTGAAGTCACTTCGTTAAGAATAACTTTTGCTTTTACCTCGCTATTATCAATATTAACACCTTTTTTTCCAACATTAAATTGTTCAAAATAGTTAACTGATAAACGAATGTCGTTTGCTTTATCTATATAAATAGTTTCTGAACCATCTCCATTCTTGCTCACTGTTGTGTTTGCAGATTTTCCTGCATCTACAATAACGTTATTGGCTACTGCACTATTATGCATAAAAGCAAATGAAATAGAGATAACTAGAAGATTTAATGATGGCAATTTTTTATAAAACATAACGTTCCTTTTATTTAGTAAATTTAAAGGGAGACTAAATAATAAGAAACGCTAGTCATATAAAAATAAGAACAACACATAATATCATTGTTCTTATTTTATAAACCAACTTTATCAATCTATTGATTAAAACTCGCCGTGATCTTGCTCTACGGCAAAACAAGCAATCAACTGCCCATGATACTCTTTTAAAGTCGGTTGTAATTGAGTACACATTCCAAATGCGCGCCTACAACGAGCAGCAAAAGCACATCCTGGTGGTGGATTTAACGGACTAGGTAATTCACCCGTTAATTTAATTCTCTCTCGCCTTAATGTCGGTGTTAATCTTGGTGTTGCTGATAATAACGCTTGGGTGTAAGGATGTTGTGGGTTTTCAAATATCTGTGTTTTAGTGCCCTTTTCAACACAGCGCCCTAAATACATCACCACCACTTCATCTGCAATATGTTCAACAACGGAAAGATCATGGGAAATGAAAACATAAGAAAGTCCCATCTCTTGCTGGAGATCCATCATTAAATTAAGCACCTGAGCTCGCACAGAAACGTCTAGGGCAGATACAGGCTCATCAGCAACCACAATATCAGGTTCAAGCATTAAACCACGGGCGATAGCAATACGTTGGCGTTGTCCTCCTGAAAACATATGCGGGTAACGACTATAGTGCTCAGCCTTTAAACCTACTTTCGCCATCATAGAAAGTACTTTTTCTTTACGATCTTGTGCACTTAACGTGGTATTAATTAATAGAGGCTCTTCTAATATTTGCCCCACTTTCTTACGTGGATTTAATGATCCATAAGGATTTTGAAAGACAATTTGGATCTTTTGGCGCCGTAATTTTTCCGCTGATTTATCTTTAACTAATAAATTTTGCCCTTGATATGAAAGCTCTCCTGAGGTTGGTACTTCAATCATCGTTAATAATCGACCTAAGGTTGACTTACCACAGCCAGACTCCCCAACCACGGCTAACGTTTTTCCTCGCTCGAGATCAAAAGAGACACCATCTAGTGCCTTAACGGTTTTTTCCTTCGCAAAAAGTCCACCTTTAACGCTGTAATATTTGGCAAGATTAACCGCTTTTAATAAAGGCACTGCAGTATTCGGATTAACATTAGCCATATGTTGGTCTCCCTGTATCATCCAATGGTGTATGACATTTCACTCGATGTTTACCCATCTCTTTCAATTCGGGTTCTATCTGAAAACAAGTATCCTGTGCATAGGGGCAACGAGGATTAAGTAAGCATCCCATCGGTCTATCATAACGTCCCGGAACCACGCCCGGTAATGACTCAAGCCGAGCTTTATCACTCGCAAATTCAGGTAATGCTTTTAATAAAGCTTGGGTATAAGGATGGCGAGGCGCTTTGAAAATTTCTGTTGCGAGGCCTGATTCAACAACTTGCCCTGCATACATCACAATAATGGTATCTGCAGCTTCTGCGACTAATGCCAAATCATGAGTAATTAACACTAACGCCATATTTTCTTGTTTTTGTAATTCAAGTAATAGCTCGATAATTTGCGCTTGAATGGTGACATCAAGCGCAGTGGTTGGCTCATCAGCAATCAATAATTTAGGTTGGCAAGCAATTGCCATCGCAATCATTACCCTTTGGCTCATTCCACCCGACAGTTGATGAGGATAAACATTTAAACGTGATGCGGGATCAGGAATACCCACCAGCGTTAATAGATCAATCGCCCGCTGTTTACGCGTACGATGACTTCCTCCTTGATGGACTTTGAGGGCCTCCATAATTTGATAACCGACCGTAAAACAAGGGTTAAGGCTTGTCATCGGATCTTGAAATATCATGGCAACCTCAGCACCAACCAAATCACGACGTTCAGATTCAGAAATTTGCATCAGATCACGTCCATCAAATTGCAAGGCTTGTGCTGATACTCGACCGGGAAAATCAATAAGCCCCATAATCGCTAATGAACTGACTGATTTCCCTGAGCCTGACTCGCCAACAATGCCCACCACTTGACCTTCTTCTACTTGATAACTGATCCGGTCTACCGCTTTAAACGGAGTATCTTCATCACCAAAGTGAACTGATAATTGATTTATATTTAATAACGCCATGCTCTTACTCCGTTACTGCTTTAATTTTGGATCGAGTGCATCTCGTAGACCGTCACCCATTAAGTTAAAGGCTAAAACCGTCAACAAAATAGCTAACCCCGGAAAAGTCACTACCCACCATGCACTTTGGGTAAATTGCAGTACATCAGATAACATGGTTCCCCATTCTGGTGTCGGTGGCTGTGCGCCCATTCCCAAAAAACCTAAGGCAGCCATATCTAAGATGGCATTAGAAAAACCTAAAGAGGCTTGCACAATTAAAGGAGCAAGGCAGTTAGGCAAGATATTGATAAACATTTGGCGTATAGAGCCTGCTCCCGCAACACGAGACGCCACAACATAATCACGGTTAATTTCTGTTAACACTGCCGCACGCGTCAGTCGAACATAATGAGGTAGGGCAACAAAGGTTAAAGCGATTGAAGCATTAATAATCGAAGGCCCAAAAATAGCCACTAACACTAATGCTAATAAAAGACTGGGTAATGCCAGCATAATATCGACTACGCGCATAATGGCGATATCAACGATGCCACCAAAATAGCCGGCCATTAAACCTAAAATAATGCCTAAAATCAGTGAAAGTATAACGACAATGCAACCAACGAGTAATGAAAGACGCGCACCATACATTAAGCGAGAGAGAATATCCCGCCCAACATCATCAGTGCCTAAAATAAAACTCCAGCTTCCTCCTTCTTGCCATACTGGGGGCGTTAGAAGAAACTCACGAAACTGCTCATTGGGTGCATGAGGCGCTAAAACGCCTGCAAGGGCAGCTATCAACAGCATAATGACAATATAAATTAAGCCAACAACCGCCCCTTTATTTTGTTTGAAATAGTGCCAAAACTCTTGAAAGGGGGTCATTGGCACCGGTGCACTAATGACCGGTGTTACGTTATTTTCAGCCATGATGCACTCCTTATTTCTTATGACGGATACGTGGGTTAACAATGCCATATAGCACATCCACTAATAGATTCACGAAAATGATCATAGTGGCAATGAGCAATACTCCCCCTTGAACAACAGGGTAGTCTCGACGTTGTAGAGCATCAATTAACCAGCGACCTAACCCCGGCCATGAAAAAATAGTTTCTGTCAGTATCGCTCCGGCTAGCATCGTACCAACTTGTAAACCAATCACCGTCACAACAGGTAACATTGCGTTACGTAATGCATGGATCAAAATCACTCGTGCACGACTTAATCCTTTGGCTCTGGCAGTGCGAATATAATCTTCTCCCAATACTTCCAACATTGCCGAACGCGTCATACGCACAATAACCGCCAATGGAATAGTCCCAAGCACAATGGCTGGTAAAATAATATGGTGTAGCGCATCAAGAAAATCACCTTCTTCCCCCCAAAAGAGCGTATCAATCAACATAAATCCCGTTAGTGGATAGCTATCATCTAGAAAGACACTATCCGCCAATCGACCTGATACAGGTGTTAGATCAAGCTTCACTGAAACGAGCATAATCAGCATGATCCCCCACCAAAAGATAGGCATAGAATATCCTGCAAGTGACACACTGATTGCCGTATGATCAAAAATAGAACCTCGTTTTACTGCCGCAAGCACCCCAACGGGAATGCCCACTGAAACAGCAAAAATCATGGCACAAATACCTAGCTCTAAGGTTGCTTTAAATCGTGGCAAAAATTCATCCCAGACAGGAATACGACTTTTTAGTGAAATACCTAAATCACCGTGCATAATGCCGTTAAGGTAATTTAAATATTGTTGCCATAGCGGTTTATCTAGTCCTAATTCCGCCATTAAATAAGCGTGACGCTCTGGTGATAATCCACGCTCTCCCGCCATAATCATGACCGGATCACCCGGAATAAGATGGACAAAAATAAAGGTTAATAACGTAATTCCGATAAACGTTGGGATCACGAGCCCCAAACGCTGAAGGATAAATTGCAGCATATCCTAATTCTCTTTTTACACATCAGCTAAAAGATAGCGCTGATAAATCAGGGGAAAGCCCCTGCGCTCACAGTGTACTGAATGTCTTGATTATTATTGGATAGCGGTACTTCTCTAAACGCTCAGAGAAGTACCGTGGTAAAGATAACTCAGCTCGTTAATATCACGACTATTTTAGAGAGACATTATTAAAGTGGTGTTTACCTAATGGGTCGACCACATAGTTCTCTACTTTTTTACTGATTGGTTCATATACCGTGGAGTGAGCAATAATCAGTGCTGGCGCTTGGTCATGCATCACCACTTGAGCTTGTTTATATAACTCAACACGCTTATCGTGATCTGCCGTGATCCGCGCAGGCTGGATCAGATCTTCAAACGGCTTATAACACCATTTCGAGTAGTTAGAGCCTTGCTCTTTCGCAGCACAACTAAACAGTGTGGCGAAAAAGTTATCAGGATCACCGTTATCTCCCGTCCAGCCCATCATCACAGCTTGGTGTTCACCTGATTTAGCACGTTTCAGATATTCACCCCACTCATAACTAACGATCTTAGTTTTCACACCAATTTTTTCCCAGTCAGCTTGTACCATTTCAGCCATACGGCGGGCATTAGGGTTATATGGTCGTTGCACTGGCATCGCCCATAAATCGATAGTAAAGCCATCTGCAAGGCCGGCTTCTTTTAGCAATGCTTTGGCTTTTTCCGGGTTATATTCATAATCGACGATATCATCGTTATAACCCCACATTGTCGGTGGAATAAGATTCTTCGCTTTCTGGCCTGCACCTTGATAGACAGCTTCAATAATGGCGTCTTTATTCACCGCCATACTTAATGCTTGGCGTACTTTTTGGTTATCGAGCGGTTTTTTCTCCACATTAAAAGAGATATACCCCACGTTTAATCCGGGTTGTTCCAGTAGCTGGATATCATTATTTTGTTTCATCTTTGCGATATCAGCAGGATTTGGGTAAGGCATTGCCTGACATTCGTTCTTTTGTAATTTGGCATAACGAACAGAGGCATCTGGCGTAATAGAGAAAACTAAACGATCTATATCAGGTTTTTTCCCCCAATATTTATCGTTCGCTTTATAAAGAATACGTGAGTCTTTTTGATATTGTTGCAGTTGGAAAGGTCCCGTACCAATAGGATTGAGATCCACTTTCTCAGGAGTCCCTGCTTTCATCATATTATCTGCATACTCGGCAGAAAGAATAGATGCGAAGTCCATTGCCATATCAGCCAAGAAAGGCGCTTCTGAACGGGTAAGTACAAAACGAACCGTATTGTCATCCACTTTTTCGATCTTCTCGATCATGTTATTCATATCCATCCCGGTGAAATATTCATAACTTCCACCAGAGACTTTATGATAAGGATGATTTGGGTCCATTTGACGCATAAATGTATATATCACATCATCTGCGTTAAATTCACGAGTGGGCTTAAACTCTTTGTTGCTATGCCAACTAACCCCTTTACGTAAATGGAAAGTATACACCTTACCATCATCACTCACTTCCCAACTTTCAGCTAAGCCGGGAGTAATTTCTGTGGTACCGAGTTTAAACTCAACTAAGCGATCATAAAGCGGTACTGAACTTGCGTCATAAGTCGTACCTGAGGTAAATAGTTGGGGGTTAAATCCTTCCGGTGAGCCTTCTGAACAGTACACTAATGTTTTCGCTTGCACACCTGCTGAAATAGCCAAAGCGAGTAAGCCGATTGTAGCGGTTAGCAACCCTGTCTGTTTTTTGGAGCTTCTCATCATTATTCTCCGTCATTATTCTGTTGTGTTTTTTGGTTTCCTGTTTAAAAACGGAATACCTTTTTATTTTGTCATTGTTCAATTAACCAACTGTATTCGTTTCCGTCAATAAGGGGCTTTACGCCAAAATGAACAAGTTGCAAACATAAACGAAACAAATACCAAACAATTACAGGATAAAAATTGGACAAATTGATTTAATGGTAGAGAATTAAACCACACATTAAGTAAGTCTTAAGTTAAATGACTATTTAAAAAAAAACGATATTTTGTGATTGAACGCTTAAATATTAAACGAATATATTGAAATGAAACAAAGAAGTGGGTGGTTTATTCTGTTAGTAGTGAAGAATAACACCAGTATATAGAAGATAATCAGCGCAATACTCCGTTAATCCAAAGAGAGAAAAATACCTTTTTCTCTCTTTGACTACTAGTATGCTATATAAGCCAATAATCTATAGTTAATTATTAAATAATTTATAAAAACAGTAGTAAAAAATATAAAATCAACCTCCATAATCAGAAGTTAAATTGGGTATTAAAATTAAACTGCGATCCTGTCGCTTCTCGACTAGAAGGGGCTGATAACGGTATGCTCCATACTAACTGATAACTAAGTTTCTTAAAGCTACCTTCTAATCCTATTGCCGCACCAACTAAATATTTATTTTTATTATAAAAAATATTTTTTCTATCTTCTGAAACGGAACCATAATCTATGGCGGAAAATAGCATTTGGTTATTCAAAGGTGTAAGCCAAGTAACTTTATGTCGGGAAACAAACTGATTGGCATCAGAATAACCTTTGCCGGACTCAAAACCATACACGCTATACAGACCACCAATGGTTGCTTTATCAAGCAATCCATCAATGTCTGAGCGAGTCAGTTGGAATATCATTTCTGGTTGATAAAAAAATTGCTGTGAAGTGATTTTAAAAGGAATTAATGCATCAAAATTAAGATTAAAAATGGGTACACCATTAAGGGAATCTATTGGTGATAGTCTTGCGCCAGGAATATAAACACTCTGCTTATAATGAAATTTTGTATTAAGGAAACCCCCTCTCATAAAGCGATAATTTTGCTCAATACCCGCATTAATATAAGGACTGCGACGCTCATGGACTGATAAGCGATAGCCTGACACTTCATTGCGATAAGTGTAATATTGTATTCCACCACTTAAAGTCACCGTACGCTGTGTTGAAGGTCTAAATTGGCGCTGGATCTCAAAAGAAAGAAGCTGTTGACGCGTTTTTTGTAACTCTTTTGTCACTTCAGAGACTCTCATTTTTGAACCAATATCATAACCAAATAATGCCGCACGCCAATAATGATAAGGTACTTGCCATAAAAAGATCTGCTTTTTGATGCCTCTTGATTTTAAGGTATCGAGTTGACTAGAAAGAATAACCATTAAAGTATCATTAAGTTGCGCTAGATTACCAAAGCTTAGTCTTGTAGTACCAAATAGATCTCCGTAAATTTTCTGCTCCTTATTATCAATCGATACCGAGCCTGCCATTGTCCTTTTTCCCACTTGAGAAAGAGAAATAATTGACTCATGTTCTTTTGACGAGGGTTCTATCTGAATTTTGACATTACTATTAGGACGGGATCTGAAATTGTCAGCCCCCTGTTCAATATCTTTAACGTTTAAAATATCACCTTTTTTGATTGGCACTGCCTGTGAAATCAAATAGCGTTTATCTGTCGGGGCTTCGGAAACAATGTCTTGCACTCTCCCGACATTTAATGTGATATCCAATACCTCGTCATCGGCATAAAGATCAACTTTACCCACCTCACTGGTCACATAACCTGCATCATAAAGCAGCGCATTCAGAATATTGATATCTTGTTCTAACAATGCCTGTGACTGACAATGCCCAACTAATTCAGCTTGCCATTTTGCCACTTGGCGTTGCAGTGATGGGGAAGAAAACTCATCGAGATGATGGAGTTTTACCTGTTTGATTGAAAAACAATGTACAGAAGGTGTGATAAATTCCCTTTTATTTTGTGGCGCTAAGTTCACTAAAGAGACATTGTCATTTTGTTGTAGTAATTGATCTCTAAGTTGTGTTTCTGTCGGTAAATCTACTGGTACAGGGGGATCGATATGACTTTCATTCGCTACAGAAAAAAAAGCACAACACCATAAAATACAATAGATTAAAATAGACAACTCAATACGCATTCAATTTACACTCTTATCACCGGAAATAGGAGTGCTATGTATATGTAAAGAGAAACAAAAAAGATTTATAAAAACCGTCTTTTTACCCTGACTTACCTACACAGTTACTAATAATGCAACTATGCCGACTTATCAGATCAGAGAGTAAAAAAATCATAAACGATTATTTATAAAGAGATGCCTTAAAACGACAAAACCCCGCTTTAAAAAAGCGGGGTTTCTAAATATGGTCGGCGAGAGAGGATTCGAACCTCCGACCCACTGGTCCCAAACCAGTTGCGCTACCAGGCTGCGCTACTCGCCGAAAACGAGGTGCATCTTACTGCCAGAAAGCCAAAGCGTCAATACTTTTTTCTTATCTCCCAACTGTTCGTATGGTTTTCAACCAAAATGACTGATTTTTAACTTTTTATTAGCACTATTGCTGAAATTAACCGCATCATAAACCCTACTTTTACTTAAGTTATATGAAACAGCTATTTTTCTTTACAGTTATCAGAAAACATCATGAAAAATGACAAATTTATTCTTTATTGTTATCGTTTATTTCATGCACTTTTTATATAATTACCCTATGTCAAATCAGTTAGGTGAATTTAGAGCATGAAATCACGTTGGGGCATTAGCACATTACTTTTATTCGTCACCACATTTTCAGTCCAAGCGGCTACATCACAAACTTGTCGGGTTTACTTTAAAGAAGCCGATAAATTCTTACAATATATTGCTACAAGAGATGACTTAAAACAGAACATGCCTGAAATAAAAGGTAATTTTGAACAAAATAAAAAGTTGATCAGTTCTTCCACCCTAAAAGAGCAAAAAGCAATTTGTGAAAAAGGAATGCAAGAGCTTGATAACCTTAACAAGATGTTTGGTCCAAAAGAAGCTACAGCAAAAAAATAAATATAAATAATGACTAAATAATAAATAAGTGATTATATTTAGTCTTATTTATAATAATTAGGTTTTATTTCCAGTATTAAGTGTATCATTAGTGCTACCTAATTTTTTTATCCTTTCTTTAGGTGAATTATCACTGTTGTCATCATGTTGTGTATAATAATCATAAGGAAGCAATAAAGTATCTAATAACGCACTAAAAGGAAGATCAAGAATAACTAACGGTTTCATTGCCCACCCTGTTTCATCATCAGAAAGCATATTAACGTTATTTTTTGTTCCTGAATAAAGCTCGTTATTAGGGCCTGCATGCGTCATAACACTTGAGCACCCTGTCAGTGATAGCATAAACGTCGCTAGTATTAACTTGTTAATGATTATGGATCTCATAGAGCACCTATAAAAAGCCGTTAGGGTTAAACACCTTTATTACATAGTTAAACCTGTTTTCCTTGTTAGGACAAGAAAAAGAAGATCTAAGGGGTTTATTTTTAATAACACAGGTAATTAATTTAATCTAAAAATAAACTCATTTTATATAATAATTCTGATGTTATAAATTATTATGTTTCACTGATATTAAAATTCAACCCTATTCATTTTAAATAAATATTTTAACTAAATATTTATCTTTTTTATTTTTTTGATCGTTATATATGCTGAATTTGTGCAATAAGACACAGCGTTTTTTTATCTTTTTGGCAAACTAGATGTATCGTTTTAGCTAGTGAGTTACTTGGCTATTTCACTTGGCATAGGATCTGTTTTATGAGTGATATTGCATTAACAATGGTGATGTTGTCATTAGCAGGCGCCTTAGGACTTTGGATAGGTAACGTTAAAATCTATCGGGTCAGTTTAGGAATTGGCGGAGTGCTGTTTGGAGGGATTATTGTCGGCCATTTAGCTCAACGTTATGGACTGGTGCTCAACACACAGATACTCCATTTTATTCAAGAATTCGGCCTTATCCTCTTTGTATATACCATTGGTATCCAAGTCGGCCCCGGTTTTTTCTCTTCTTTACGTGTATCTGGGCTTAAGCTCAATGCCTTTGCCATTTTGATTATTTTACTTGGTTCACTAGTAACAGCCTTTATTTATCACTTATTTAATGTGCCACTACCCATTATTCTTGGCATTTTTTCTGGTGCGGTAACGAACACGCCTTCATTAGGTGCAGGGCAACAAATCCTCACCGACCTTAATATTGATCCAGCCATAATCAGTCAAATGGGAATGGGATATGCTATGGCTTACCCCATGGGAATTTGTGGCATTCTTTTGGTCATGTGGTTTATTCGCGTGCTGTTTAAAATCAATATAGAGCGAGAAGCAAAACACTTTAACCATCAGCAAAACAGCACTAAAGAGACACTGCATACCATTAACATTGCCATTCGCAATCCCAATTTAGATGGCTTATTAATGCAGGATATCCCACTACTCAATGAAGATGCCCTTGTCTGTTCACGTTTGAAACGTGGCGACGATATTATGGTTCCGATGCCTTCCACTATTATTCAGTTAGGAGATTTACTGCATATTGTCGGCTCAAGAGAAGATCTCAATAAGGTTCGCCTTATTTTAGGCGAAGAAGTAGATGCTTCACTTTCTACCTCAACCCATCAATTACAATCTGTGCGCATTGTTGTCACGAATGACTCAGTATTGAGTAAACGATTAAAAGATCTCGATTTAAAAAGAAAATATGATGTTGTTATCACACGATTAAATCGAGCAGGAATTGAATTAATTCCTAGTAATAACAGTATGCTACAGTTTGGCGATATTTTAAATGTTGTGGGTAGACCTGGGGCCATAGAAGCAATCACGGTACTTTTGGGTAATGCACGACAAAAATTAGAACAAGTACAGATGTTGCCTGTTTTTATTGGCATTGGTTTAGGGGTTTTATTAGGCTCTATCCCTATTTTTATTCCGGGGATCCCTGTTGCACTAAAATTAGGTCTTGCTGGCGGGCCACTGATCGTGGCCTTGATTTTAGGCCGTATTGGTACTTTCGGGAAACTCTATTGGTTTATGCCCCCAAGTGCTAATCTTGCACTACGTGAACTCGGGATCGTCATGTTTTTAGCTGTGGTTGGCCTTAATTCCGGTGGCGGGTTTATTGATACCTTAATATATGGACAAGGGTTAAGTTGGATTGGCTATGGTATCGCGATCACACTACTCCCATTATTGATAGTCGGTATAATGGCTCGTCTCGTTTTTAAGTTAAATTACCTTACCCTATGTGGCGTACTTGCTGGCTCGATGACTGATCCTCCCGCTCTAGCATTCGCTAATTCTATTCATCAAAATAGCGGTGCTGCCGCACTTTCTTATGCCACGGTTTATCCTTTAGCTATGTTTTTACGTATCATCACGCCACAACTAATGGCACTGATTATTTGGGCTTTGTAACGAATTTAATAGGTATATTAAATGGTTGCAGTCAATTTGTTATCAAATGCTTAATTTCACTTTACAGAAGGATAATAAAGGGCTTAAAAGGGGCTTATTTAAGCCATCGATTTTATTATTATCTGTTTTAATAGCGCTCGTGCTAAGAAATTTAGATTGAGACGGATTGCTAACTTTTAGTAATCAATTTCTTTCCGTCAAACTTATGCTCAAAAGTCCTCGTTATTGTCTTTGCCCCTTCTTCTCGCTGAAGGGGCATTTTTATTACTTATTTATTCTGGCGATAAGCATCGTTCTATCTCTTCCGATAGGATCTTTATTCCTTTTTCAATTAATGCAGGCTCTGGTACATAATTCATTCGCATACATTGATGTGCATGTTGCCACGACTCTTCTAAGCCTGGAAAGAAATAGTGACCAGGAACCATCAATACACCACGTTTTTTTAAACGCCGATAGAGTTCTTCACTTGAGATTGGTAAATCTTTAAACCAAAGCCACAAGAAAATAGCCCCTTCCGGTTTATGGATAAGGCAACGCTCTTTAGGTAGATAGCGACGAATAATATCAATAGTTTCAAGTACTCGTTGATGATAAAAAGATCTAATTATCTCTTGGGATAATCGCATTAAATCATCACGTTTGAGCATTTCTAATGCCATCGCAGGGCCAATACCTCCAGGGGCAAGACTAATAATGCCATTCACATTCGTGATTGCAGTAATAAGCTCTTCATTAGCGATAATAATGCCACAACGAGCCCCCGGTAATCCTAGCTTAGAGAGGCTCATACAAAGAATGGTGTTGTCATTCCAGTGGGGAGTTGCTTGGGAAAAAATAATCCCCGGAAAGGGCACGCCGTAAGCATTATCAATAATCAGTGGGATATCATGTTTTTTCGCTAAGGCATCCAGCTTTTTTACTTCATCATCAGTGATCACATTACCTGTTGGATTTGTTGGTCTAGAAACACAAATAGCACCAATATCATCACCTATCGTTAAATGTTCAAAATCTACATGATATTTAAATTGTCCATCAGGTAGCATTTCAATAGTGGGTTTATTCGCAACAAACAAATCTTCTTCTAATCCGGCATCGGCATATCCAATATATTCCGGAGCGATGGGAAAAAGAATTTTGCGCTTTTTACCCTCAGCAGATTGGCCACCGAGTAAATTAAAAAGATAAAAGAAAGCACTTTGACTGCCGTTAGTAAGCGCAATATTTTTAGCGGAAATATTCCATCCTAATTTTTCTTTTAAACAAATAGCCAAGGCGTTGAGCATCGCATCTTTACCTTGTGGCCCATCGTAATTACATACGGCATCACTTAATGAGCCATTATTCACCATCTCTTGTAATAATTGGTGAAAATAGCTGTCCATCTCAGGAATATGGGCAGGATTTCCTCCTCCTAACATCACCGCTTCTGGTGTACGTATTCCTTCATTTAAGTCTTGCATCAAGCGAGAAATACCTGAGTGGCGAGCAAATTTTTGCCCAAATCGTGATAGTTGAGTCATCTTTGCAGGATCTTCTTTGTCGTTTTTCATTAGATAAACACCATACCGTGAGCCGGACTCAGCATCAACCGTTAACAGATGTATACTTAAATATCAACACCAACCTTAAAACCAATATTGAAATATAAATTCAGTTTTAAATCCAATTAAAGATAACTAAACTAGTATTCTTCTATTTAATACTACTTTCCGGCTGAGATTGCCGACAAAAACAACAGAGTATATGATCGTTAACCATACCTACTGCTTGCATAAATGCATAACAGGTGGTAGTACCAACAAATTTAAACCCTTTTTTCTTTAACGCCTTAGCCATATCATCTGAAATTTCAGTAAAAGCAGGAACCTGTGAAATAGTCTGCCACTGGTTATCAATGGGTTTTCCATCAACAAATTGCCAAATAAATTCACTGAAATCTTCACCCTGAGCTTCCATCGCTAAAAAGGCACGCGCATTATTGATAATGGCGTTAATTTTGCCACGATGACGAATAATAGACGGATCTTGTAGTAGTGTTTCCACATCTTTTTCAGTCATTAGTGCTATTTTTTCAGGACGAAAATCAAAAAAGCAACGACGAAATCCCGCTCTTTTCTTTAATACGGTATACCACGACAAACCTGCCTGTTGTCCTTCAAGGCAGATCATCTCAAAAAGTTTGTATTTATCTCGCTGTGGTTTTCCCCATTCATTATCATGGTATGCGAGATATTCAGGATCTTGAGTTACCCAATCACAACGTTGTTTATTCATTTGCTACATTCCTTGTTCTTTATAGGTGTTATTCATACAATTGATATCGCTCTTTATATACTGTATAAAAACACATGTAAATAGACTAAGAAAAAATCATTCTGGCTATTTGAGCATAGTCATAACAACGATTAAGGCACTATTTTTTTGATCAAGAGAAAATTGCCCGTATTCCTTGCTGTATATCTTTCGTCTAGAAGGTATACTGAAACCTTTCTTTTTATTCTATGTATCGCCATGCGGATATAACATGCAAAAGTTTGATACCAAAACCTTTCAGGGGCTGATCCTGACATTACAGGATTATTGGGCTCGTCAGGGCTGTACCATTGTTCAACCATTAGATATGGAAGTAGGAGCAGGTACCTCACACCCAATGACCTGTTTACGAGCATTAGGTCCAGAGCCTATTGCAGCGGCTTATGTTCAACCATCACGCCGTCCAACTGACGGACGTTACGGTGAAAACCCTAACCGTCTACAGCACTATTACCAATTCCAAGTTATCATCAAGCCATCACCGGATAACATCCAAGAGCTTTATCTTGGCTCTTTAAGAGAATTAGGATTAGATCCTACTATCCATGATATTCGTTTTGTTGAAGATAACTGGGAAAACCCAACATTAGGTGCTTGGGGATTAGGCTGGGAAGTTTGGCTCAACGGCATGGAAGTGACGCAATTTACCTATTTCCAACAAGTCGGCGGATTAGAGTGTAAACCCGTCACTGGCGAAATTACTTACGGTTTAGAGCGTCTGGCAATGTACATTCAAGGCGTTGATAGCGTTTATGACTTAGTTTGGTGTGATGGCCCATTAGGTAAAACCACTTACGGCGATATTTATCACCAAAATGAAGTAGAACAATCAACTTATAACTTTGAATATGCAGATGTTGACTTCTTATTCTCTTGTTTCGAACAATATGAAAAAGAAGCTCGTGAGTTGTTAGAGTTAGAAAAACCTCTGCCTTTACCTGCTTACGAACGTATCTTAAAAGCAGGTCACACTTTTAACTTATTGGATGCACGTAAAGCGATTTCTGTTACAGAGCGTCAACGCTATATTTTACGTATCCGTACTTTAACCAAAGCCGCCGCTGAAGCTTATTATGCTTCCCGTGAGGCGCTTGGTTTCCCTATGTGTAAAAAGTAAGAGGCTATTATGACAACTGAGACTTTCCTTGTGGAAATCGGCACAGAAGAGTTACCGCCGAAAGCGCTTCGTTCTTTAGCCGAATCTTTTGCGACCCATTTTACGGCTGAACTGGATAACGCCAATATTACTCATGGTGATGTATCTTGGTTTGCCGCTCCTCGTCGTTTAGCCATCAAAGTGGCGAATATGGCGAAATCTCAAGCAGATAGGATCGTTGAAAAACGAGGCCCTGCTATAGCGCAAGCATTTGATGCTGAAGGTAAGCCAACTAAAGCCGCAGAAGGTTGGGCTAGAGGTAACGGCATCACTGTTGATCAAGCTGAACGTTTATCAACGGATAAAGGTGAGTGGCTCTTTTATCGTGCTGAAGTTAAAGGCGAAGCCGTTAACCAACTACTGGCTGGTATGGTAAGCAATGCACTAGCAAAACTGCCTATCCCTAAATTAATGCGTTGGGGTGATAAAGAAACGCATTTTGTGCGTCCAGTGCATACTGTTACTTTATTATTGGGTGATACCCTCATTGACGGTGAAATCTTAGGTGTACAAAGCGATCGTATTATTCGTGGCCACCGTTTTATGGGTGAAGCTGAATTTACTATCGATAATGCAGACCAGTACCCTGAAATCCTTTATGAACGTGGTAAGGTCATTGCCGATTACGAAAACCGTAAATCCATCATTCTTCATGATGCACGTCTTGCGGCTGAAAAACTAGGTGGTGTCGCTGATTTAAGTGACAGCCTAGTTGAAGAAGTCACTTCATTAGTTGAATGGCCTGTGGTGTTAACGGCAAAATTTGAGGAAAAATTCCTTGAAGTTCCGGCTGAAGCACTGGTTTACACCATGAAAGGCGATCAGAAATATTTTCCTGTTTACGATAAACAAGGTGCGCTATTACCTCACTTTATTTTCGTTTCTAACATTGAATCCTCTGATCCTCAACAGATAATCAGTGGTAACGAAAAAGTGGTTCGCCCTCGTTTAGCGGATGCGGAATTCTTCTTTAAAACTGACCGAAAACAGCGTTTAGAAGATAACTTACCACGCCTTGAAACTGTTCTTTTCCAAAAAGATTTAGGCTCTCTACGCGACAAAACAGACCGTATTCAAGCTCTCGCCGGTTTTATTGCTGAGAAAATGGGTGCTGATGTCAATAAAGCAACACGTGCTGGTTTATTATCAAAATGTGACTTAATGACCAATATGGTGTTTGAATTCACCGATACCCAAGGGGTTATGGGGATGCATTATGCTCGCCATGATGGTGAAGATGAAGAAGTTGCTGTCGCATTAAAAGAGCAATATCAACCACGTTTTGCAGGTGATGCACTACCATCTAACCCAGTAGCAAGTGCTGTCGCTATAGCTGAAAAAATGGATACGCTGGCGGGTATCTTTGGTATTGGTCAACACCCTAAAGGGGATAAAGATCCTTTCGCTTTACGTCGTGCTGCCCTTGGTGTGCTACGTATTATTGTTGAACAAGATTTACCATTAGATATTGAAGAATTAACCCAAGAAGCGGCTCGCTTATATGGTGACAAACTGACGAACAAAAATGTCGTCAGTGATGTCGTAGAGTTTATGCTAGGTCGTTTCCGTGCTTGGTATCAAGAGCTGGGTTATAGTATTGATACTATTCAAGCGGTATTAGCGCGTCGTCCAACACAACCTGCTGACTTTAACGCTCGTGTAAAAGCCGTTACTTACTTCCGAACCTTAGAAGAAGCAGCTGCATTAGCCGAAGCCAATAAACGTGTTTCTAATATCTTAGCAAAATCAGCAGATGTTAAGCTCAACGATAAAGTATTAGCCTCGGTGCTAAAAGCGCCTGAAGAAGTTCAGCTAGCGGCTAATCTTTCTGTGCTACAAGATAAGCTAGCCCCTCTATTTGCTGAACGTAAATACCAAGAAGCATTAGTTGAACTCGCCTCTTTACGTGATGTTGTGAATAACTTCTTTGATAAAGTGATGGTAATGGATAAAGACGAAGAAATTCGTATCAACCGTTTAACCATGCTACATGAATTACGCGAGTTGTTCTTAAAAGTCGCTGATATTTCTGTTTTACAATAAGTTATAAAACTTAGTCATACAACAACATAAAACCGGCATTGCGAAAGCAGTGCCGGTTTTTTTACTTAAAATTAAAATCAAAATAAAATAGATAAAATGATTGCACTAGGCCTTTTAACAGAGGTTAAATATGACTGATAAAATGAAAGAAATGCTAAAATTTGCACAAGAAATGGAAGATGCAGGAGTCACTGATGGCAGTACAACTAAACGTATTGCCGCCAGAATAAAAGCGAAAGAATTACAAGCTAAGTATAAACATCCTACCCCTATGACAGGTGAAGATATAAAAAGGATCCGTGAGCAAAATAATATCTCTCAATCTTCCCTTGCTTTGATATTGAATATGACTAAAGAAAGCGTTTCTAAGTGGGAAAGAAACGAAATTAAGCCCAATGGTGCAGCACTACGACTTCTGCATTTAATAGATAAAAAAATATTATTCATCTAGTTTCCTCAAAAGAATAAAAACCGGCATTGCGAAAGCAGTGCCAGTTTTTTATTGGTGATTAATCAATTTATTATAAATAGTATGATGAGTAAGTTCGATGATCCTGATAGACTCATTATCAATAATATTAACAATAATATGTAATAAATTTTCAATATCTTCTGCGTGAAAAGATTCTATTTCCGTTTCTATCTCAATAGGAAAGCCATTTATTTTACTAAAGCTATAACCAAATAGTATAAAACCACCCTCTTTACTTAAATCAGCATTATTAATATAAACAAGGCGCTCACTATTTATAAAATGAATATTACTTTTATTATTATCTTCAAATGATACCTTAACTTTATTATTGGTGATCACTTCTAGCTTTTTGACCACTGCACTGATTTTATCTTCTATCTTACTTCGTAGATCAATAATAAAAGATGCTCTATTGAGTGAAGCTTTTATTTTTTCGAATATCTTATGTTCATCATTCATGGAAGATCCTACAAAATATGGGGTAATGATCAAATTTCTTAAAAAAGATATCATCAAGGCAGTGATTATCATCATTTAGGACGCGATAAAAATCAAGCTGTTCAAGATCTAATTTAAAACAATCTTCTTTTCCATATAAAAATGATGAAGAAAAAATCATTTGATCAAACACATACCAACGATTAATAGATGCGGAATTATAATAATATGTACCTAAATTATTAGTCTTCTTATCAGATAAGAGATACCAAAATGGGTTAAATAATAGTTTTCTTTTCTTTTTTATTAAATGATAATCTCTTGTCGCATACAATATATTAAGCATCGCATTAGAATAAGGCTCTGTATTATAATCCCCCATACAAATAAACTGAACATCATCTCCATTATTTTCAAAGAGTTTATTAATACTACTTCTTAATCCTGCAGCTGCCACTTCTCGAGTTGTATCATTAGCACTTAATATTGATGGCCAATGTGATAAAAAAAGGGTGATTATTTTTTGATGTTCGATTTCTTTAAATACAACAGCAACGCCTACCCTTACCATTCTATTATCAGGCTGGAGTTTAGTTAAAAACTTACTTGAAATAAACTCTAGTTTATTCATTTGATATATTAATGATATATCAATAATAATTCGTCCTATTTTACCTGAGAGATCGATATAACCCATTTTTAATTGAGTCGCCAACTGCTTAAAAGCGTAGCTCTCGTTTTCAGAAACCTCACTCAACGCAATGATATCAAGCGTTTTTTTAATGATAAGTTCTTCAAGATATTTTTTCGCTAAGCCAACTTTTTCAGTCTTGACGTTCTGTTTTGATTTTGTCGGTGGAGATATTCCTATATTCCACCAGCATAAATTTAATTCCATTGTTATATTTTATATCCATTAAAATATATTTGATTTTTAATCACTAATAACTATTATTAAAACAATAAGTTAACTTTAACATGACAATTAGCTTTATAAAAACCAATAAAATGAATCAAGACAAATAAATATTTTAATTTTTATTTAAATAATATGTATATTAATAATAATAGAAAAGGTAACATCAAAATCAGTTACCTTTCACAATAAAAAACGTTATAACCCACTTTCTACCGTAAATATTTGCCGATAACCATCAATATCACGCATAAAAGCAATATACTGATCATTAGGTGAAAATACGACTGCGTCACCACTTGGTGCTTGTGCTGTTTTATCAGTTAATCGCGTTAATTCACCTGTTTTAGCATTACATAACATCACGCTATTATCACAAATAAAGGTGAGATATTCTCCGCTATGGCTCCAAGTGAATGCAGATTGAATATCCCATTGCTGTGAAGTGACCTGTCTAATCGCTTTGGTGGTTGGCGAAACGGTATATAGCTGGACAACACCATTATCATCTTTCATCAGAAAAGCAACCGCATCTCCTTGCGGTGAACTTCTTAACCAATGACGAGGTTGATTTAAAACACCGGGATATTTTCTATGGTGGGTATTCGTCAAGCGAACTTGTTCAATCCCTTGTGCAGGAGCTGGCATCGTCGTCTCTGTTCCTGCCAGAGGTTTATCACCTTCTAGGCTGAAAGCATGATCATCATCTGGCAAATCAACTAAGAAGATATCAGCGACCTTCTCACCACTTTCACTGACCGTATCACCAATAAAAGCAATAGCCCAGCGCTGTTGTGAGCCATCAGCTTTGGTATAACCTTGTTTACCTATCCAACACTCTTCATAGGCTTTATTAATTTCATCACTGCCCTTTTGTGGATAAGCGACTGTTTGGCTTATTAGGGTACAGAAATATTCACCGTCATACTCACGGGGGTGCTTTTTCGCAACTTTAACGGCTTTGAGTGGCACTGCGATTGCAACATTACGTTGATCGAACTCGCGCCCTAACTCATGCATTATGTGATCATTATAAGTAAAGCTTAAACGTGTACCATCAGGGCTAAACACATGCACATGGGTTCCACCACGTAACGCGCCAGCTTGATAAGGCGATGTCAGGGAACAAGCATCAATATTAACTGCACCAAGATCTTCCTGCTCATTAACAATCACACCGCGACGGTGATGAAAATCATAATGCCATAAATCATCGGGATTTTCTGGGCCATGAATAAAAGCATAACGTACCGGTGCCACAGGGCTGATTGTGGCAACCCCAACATGAGCGCCTTGAGTGGCGGTGTAAATTATCTGTTGCTGTTTTGTTTTCGCATGAATTTTTTCTATGGTTAATCCTGTAAAAGATCCACCATTGGGACGTACATCATAAACTAACCACTGGCTATCTGGTGTCCAAACATTTATATTGGTTAACTGATGATGACGACTATCAAATGTAATCTGTTGTTCCTGAAAAGACATAGTTATCCTTATCGGGAAATAAATTTCCACATTATAAAAACTAATTGATTTTACCTGGCACTAAAAAAACTCAGTCGAGACTTTTTCGCAAGGTGATTACTCTACCCTCACTAAACAGTCAAAAAATTAAAAAATCATGTTACTTAGTGTTCTTTATATTATTGGTATTACCGCAGAAGCCATGACAGGGGCACTTGCCGCTGGTCGCCGTAAAATGGATGTTTTTGGCGTTATCATCATCGCATCAGCCACTGCTATTGGTGGTGGTTCAGTAAGAGATATTCTTCTTGGTCACTACCCTTTAGGTTGGGTCAAACACCCTGAGTATATTGTCACAGTAGCTTGTGCCGCGGTGATCACTATTTGGGTCGCCCCCATGATGAAACACCTACGACGCTTATTTCTCATTTTAGACTCCATCGGATTGATGGTTTTTTCTATTATCGGTGCCCAAATTGCACTCGATATGGAATATGGTCCTATTATTGCTGCCATTGCAGCCGTGATCACCGGCGCTTTTGGTGGCGTTTTACGTGATATGCTGTGTAATACCATCCCCCTCGTCTTCCAAAAAGAGATCTATGCGGGTGTCGCATTTGGCGCCGCTTGGCTCTACATGGGATTACTGTTTTACACACCACTCCCTAAAGATGTCGTGATTATTATTACGCTTGTTGCCGGACTCACGGCTCGGCTACTCGCTATCCGCTATAAGCTTGGCTTACCCGTATTTAATTATGAAAATCAAGATTAGCGAAACGGAGTAATAACAACAGCAATTATTGTAGATTCTGTGGGGTATCTCAAAGTATCATCTCTTTTCTCGATGATGATAAAAGGCAATTCCTATCACTGAGACGTTATTTGTATGTTAATATTGGGCTTACTCAATTTTTCTCTTATTTCAAAACAAAAAAATAGCTGAATTAAGAAAAAAATAGCCCTGTATTAAACAAGGGCACTGTATGTGCTTCGTGGTATGTGTATACTATAGGGGGATTTGCTCCCTAGACATACATTTATATTAATTCTCCAGTCAAATTCAGAAAGTCATCATGATCCAAGGAACACTTTATATTGTTTCCGCTCCAAGCGGTGCGGGTAAATCAAGTCTTATTCAGGCTTTATTAAAAACACAGCCTTTATATGACACACAGGTTTCTGTCTCTCATACTACCCGCCCAATGAGACCAGGAGAAAACCATGGTGAGCATTACTTCTTTGTCACTGAAGAAGAATTTAAAAGTATGATAGCAAGTGGAGATTTTATCGAACACGCTTGTGTGTTTGGTAACTATTACGGTACATCGGGTAAAGTTATCAAACAGATCTTAGCCAGTGGCGTTGATGTCTTTTTAGATATCGATTGGCAAGGTGCGCAGCAGGTACGTAAAAAGATGCCTGAAGCTCGCAGTATTTTTATTCTGCCACCGTCTAAAGAAGAGCTTTACCGCCGACTTCGCGGGCGTGGGCAAGATAGTGAAGAAGTGATTGCTAAACGTATGTCACAAGCTGTGTCTGAAATGGAACATTTTAATGAGTATGACTATTTGCTCATCAATGATGATTTCAATACTGCGCTTGCTGATTTACAATCAATCATTCGCTCAGAAAAATTACGCCTTGATCGTCAAACACTACGACATGGTGATTTAATCAGCAAATTATTGGCAGACTGAGATAAGTTTCAGTATTATGCCCAGTCATTTCGTTAATGGTGGAGTAACACAAATATGGCACGCGTAACCGTTCAAGACGCTGTAGAGAAAATTGGTAACCGTTTTGACCTCGTTCTGGTCGCAGCACGTCGTGCGCGCCAGTTACAAGTTGGCGCTAAAGATCCTTTAGTACCAGAAGAAAATGATAAAATGACGGTTATCGCACTACGCGAAATCGAAGAAGGTTTGATTAACGGTAAAATTCTTGATGCTCGTGAACGTCAAGAGCAGCAAGAGCAAGAAGCCGCAGAATTACAAGCGGTTTCAGCGATTGCGGAAGGTCGTCGTTAATCGTCTCATAAAATAGGGGTAGGTCTGCCTTGTACCTGTTTGAAAGCCTGAATCAAATCGTTCAAAAATACTTGCCACCTGAGCAAGTTGAACAACTCAAAAAAGCCTTTATCGTCGCCAGAGATGCCCACGAGGGACAGACTCGTTCAAGTGGTGAGCCTTATATTACTCACCCTGTGGCGGTTGCCTGTATTCTTGCCGATATGCGATTAGATCATCAAACGCTAATGGCGGCATTGTTGCATGATGTCATTGAAGATACACCTGCGACATTTAAAGATATCGAAACTCTGTTTGGCAGTACGGTGGCAGATCTGGTTGAAGGCGTCTCAAAACTGGATAAATTAAAGTTTCGAGATAAAAAAGAGGCTCAGGCTGAAAACTTTCGCAAAATGATCATGGCGATGGTAAAAGACATTCGCGTTATTTTGATCAAATTGGCAGACCGAACTCACAATATGCGCACGCTGGGGTCACTACGCCCAGATAAACGTCGCCGTATTGCACGCGAAACGCTGGAAATTTATAGTCCTCTTGCTCACCGTTTAGGTATACACCATATTAAAACTGAGCTAGAAGAATTAGGCTTTGAGGCTCTGCATCCTAATCGCTACCGCGTGATTAAAGAAGTTGTTAAGGCAGCTCGTGGTAACCGTAAAGAGATGATTAATAAAATCCTCTCTGAAATTGAAGGGCGCCTTACAGAAGCGAGTATTCAATGCAAAGTTAACGGTCGCGAAAAACACCTTTATTCCATTTATCGTAAAATGTTGCTAAAAGAACAACGTTTTCACTCGATTATGGATATTTATGCCTTTCGCGTCATCGTTAAAGATGTCGATACCTGCTATCGCGTGTTAGGCCAAATGCATAGCCTTTATAAACCTCGCCCTGGCCGTGTTAAAGACTATATTGCTATCCCCAAAGCTAATGGCTATCAATCCCTTCACACTTCGCTCATTGGTCCTCATGGTGTCCCTGTTGAAGTACAAATTCGCACCGAAGATATGGATCAAATGGCTGAAATGGGCGTTGCGGCCCATTGGGCTTATAAAGAGCAAGGTGAGCAGCCGGGGACAACAGCCCAAGTCAGAGCACAACGTTGGATGCAAAGTTTACTTGAATTGCAACAAAGTGCAGGTAGCTCTTTTGAATTTATCGAAAACGTGAAATCAGACCTTTTTCCTGATGAAATTTACGTTTTCACCCCAGAAGGTCGCATTGTTGAATTACCAACGGGTGCGACTCCGGTTGATTTTGCTTACGCCGTTCATACTGATATTGGTCATGCTTGTGTCGGTGCAAGGGTTGATAGACAACCTTATCCACTCTCACAGTCTTTACGTACCGGACAGACCGTTGAAATCATTACTGCGCCGGGTGCAAGACCGAATGCGGCTTGGTTAAACTTTGTCGTCAGTTCAAGAGCTCGTTCAAAGATAAGACAGTTGCTCAAAAATCTAAAACGTGAAGACTCTATTAATTTAGGTCGTCGTCTACTTAATCACGCTTTAGGCCATCATAAAGTGGCAGATATTCCGCTAGAAAATATTGAACGAGAGTTGAAGCGCATGAAGCTTCACTCAATGGATGATATTATGGCTGAGATAGGTTTAGGTAATGCGATGAGTGTTGTCGTAGCGCGTAACTTATTGATTGACAACCAACAACAAGAAGAACACACACATCTAAGCATAACCAATGACGAAACACCTAAATTACCTATTAAAGGGGCTGATGGTGTACTTATCTCATTTGCTAAATGTTGTCGTCCTATTCCTGGTGATCCTATTGTTGCGCACATTAGCCCTGGTAAAGGCTTAGTTATTCACCACGAATCTTGTCGTAATATTCGCGGTTATCAAAAAGAGCCAGAAAAATTCATGCCAGTTGAGTGGGATAAAGATATTGATGGTGATTTTATTACCGAAATCAAAGTCGATATGATAAACCATCAAGGTGCATTAGCGAATTTAACCGCAGCAATTAATGACGCTAATTCAAGCATTCAGAGCATGAATACCGAAGAGAAAGATGGACGCGTCTATTGTGCATTTATTCGACTGACAGCCAAAGATCGCATCCAATTAGCCAATATTATGCGTAAACTTCGTATCATGCCTGATGTATTACGTGTCAGCCGTAATAAAAACTAATTATGAATCCAACACGCTATGCCCGCATCTGCCAAATGATGGCGATGCGGCAACCTGATCTCACTGTTTGCCTTGAAGAAGTGCATAAATCTCATAATGTTGCTGCTGTAATACGCACTGCGGACGCGGTGGGGATCCCTAAAATCCATGCTATCTGGCCTGAAGAAAAAATGCGTATGCTGGTTTCTCCCGCAGCGGGCAGTAATAGCTGGGTAAATGTTAACACTCATCCAACCATTGCCGACGCCATCAACACTTTTCGTGCACAGGGCATGCAAGTTCTTGCGACCCATCTCTCAGATAAAGCGGTTGATTTTCGTGAGATTGATTACACACAACCAACCTGTATTATTATGGGGCAAGAAAAAACCGGTATATCACCAGAAGCTATCGCGCTGGCCGATCAAGATATCATTGTACCGATGATGGGTATGGTGCAATCTTTGAATGTTTCTGTGGCGAGTGCATTAATTTTATATGAAGCACAACGCCAACGTCAGGCGGCGGGCATGTATAATCGAACCGAAAGTGCATTAACTGCAGAAGAGCAACAAATTTTACTCTTTGAAGGTGGCTATCCAGTACTTGCTGAAGTTTCTCGTCGTAAAGGACTGCCTCGCCCTTATATTAATGATCGTGGTGAAATTGAAGCACCGGACTCATGGTGGGCAGAAATGCAAATGACACAAAAACAACTTAGGAAATTTAAACTGACGGAGTAACTTTCCCATGAAAGGAAAACTGCTTGATGCAATCCCCTTAACCACTCTTCACGGCGTAGGTGCAAGTCAGGCAGATAAACTGGCCAAAATAGGGTTAGTCACTGTGGAAGACTTATTGCTTCATCTTCCTTTACGCTATGAAGATCAAACCCATCTGTATGCCATCAGCGATCTACTTCCTGGTATTCCAGCCACTGTTTCCGGTGAAATCTTAAGAACTGAAGTAAATTTTGGTCGTCGAAAAATGATGACCTGCCAAATTTCTGATGGTTCAGGTATTTTAACCTTACGCTTCTTTAACTTCACGGCAGCCATGAAAAATAATCTTGCTCAGGGTAAGCAAGTTATCGCTTATGGTGAAATAAAACGAGGAAGTCGAGGCCCTGAAATTATTCACCCCGAATACAAAATTAAAGTGGCTGGCTCAGAAGTTAAGTTACAAGAAACGCTTACCCCTATTTATTCAACAACAGAAGGCTTACGCCAGACATCGTTGCGTAAATTAATAGAACAAGCCTTAACCTTACTTGATACTTGTGCCATTAATGAACTGCTTCCTGATCAATTTATTTATGGTTTACCGCCACTCGCTACCGCGTTACGAACCTTACATAATCCTCCCCCTGATATTGCGTTTGCTGAACTTGAAAAGGGGCAACATCCTGCACAAAAACGGCTGATTATTGAAGAATTATTGGCGCATAACTTAGGTATGCTTAATGCTCGGGCAGGAGCACAATCTTATCGTGCAGAACCCTTATTAATGCCACATGGCTCAACATTACGTGAACAATTTCTTGCAACATTGCCCTTTACACCCACCACAGCACAACAGCGCGTCGTCAATGAAATAGAGCAAGATCTAGAAAAAAATTATCCTATGATGCGCCTAATTCAAGGGGATGTTGGCTCAGGTAAAACCTTAGTTGCTGCACTAAGTGCATTAAGAGCGATAGCCAATGGTAAACAAGTGGCTTTAATGGCGCCCACTGAGTTACTAGCGGAGCAACATGCCCTCACCTTTAGAAAATGGTTTGAGCCTTTTGGTATTCAAGTGGGGTGGTTGGCTGGCAAACAAAAAGGTAAAGCGCGAGAAGCACAACAAAATGCAATAGCTAATGGCGAGGTTTCCATCATTATTGGCACTCACGCCATTTTTCAAGAGCAAGTTAAGTTTCACTCTCTCGCATTAGTCATTATTGATGAACAACATCGCTTTGGGGTACATCAACGCCTTGCGTTATGGAAAAAAGGCGAAGAGCAAGGCTTTCATCCACACCAATTGGTGATGACCGCAACCCCCATTCCTCGAACACTGGCGATGACCGCTTACGCGGATATGGATACCTCCATTATCGATGAGCTACCTCCTGGTAGAACCCCAGTAACGACAGTGGCTATCCCTGACACTCGGCGAAATGACATCATTGAACGTATCAGGGTGGCTTGTAGCGAAGAAAATCGCCAAGCCTATTGGGTTTGTACGTTAATTGAAGACTCCGAAGTCCTTGAAGCACAAGCAGCACAAGTTATTTATGATGAGCTGACAATTGCCTTACCGGAAATCAAGATTGGATTGGTTCATGGTCGAATGAAGCCGGCAGAAAAACAGGCGGTGATGACCGACTTTAAAGAAAACAAACTACAGCTTTTGGTCGCAACGACCGTGATAGAAGTCGGAGTAGATGTACCTAATGCCAGTTTAATGATCATTGATAACCCTGAACGATTAGGTCTTGCACAATTACATCAGCTACGAGGGCGTGTTGGTCGAGGTGCTGTGGCTTCCCATTGTGTCTTATTATATAAAACGCCGTTAACTCAAACTGCTCGTTTACGTTTACAAGTGCTCAGAGACAGTAATGATGGCTTTGTTATTGCACAAAAAGATCTCGAGATAAGAGGACCAGGTGAACTATTAGGAACTAAGCAGACGGGCAATGCACAATTTAAAGTCGCAGACTTATTACGCGATCAGGCGCTTATTCCAGAAGTACAACGTATTGCTCGTTATTTACATCAACATTATCCTAAGCATTCGCAAGCGTTAATCGAACGCTGGCTACCTGCAAAGACCCAATATAGCCAAGCTTAAACGACACCGTTTAAATGGCTTAGAGCGCACTTGAGGGCTTAATACTGTAATAAAAAACGGCACAGACTTATCTGTGCCGTTCTCATTCGAACTAGATGAACACTGTCATCACCCTGCTATAGGCGTAAAGAATGGTAGCATCAGATACAATTTGATCACTATCGCATTCACTATATCAATAAAGAATGCACCGACCATCGGAACTACTAAGAATGCAAGATGAGAAGGACCAAAACGATCTGTCACAGCTTGCATATTAGCGATAGCCGTTGGCGTAGCGCCTAAACCGAAGCCACAGTGACCCGCTGCCAAAATTGCCGCATCATAATTTTTACCCATAACACGGAAAGTGACAAAAATTGCATACAATGCCATTACTGCCGCTTGAACACCGAGAATAACCAACATAGGTATTGCCAGTGATGCCAGCTCCCATAATTTTAAGCTCATCAGCGCCATCGCTAAAAATAACGATAAGCTAACGTTACCTAAAACAGAAACGGCTCTATCAAATACACGATAAAAACCGAGCATTGATAGACTATTACTTAAAATAACGCCAATGAACAGTACACACACAAAGGTAGGTAATGAGAAAGCCGTACCTTCTAGTAACTGAGATAAGAAAGTCCCTGCCATTAAACAGATAGAGATCATCGCAATGGTTTCCAATAACACCATTGAAGTGATCATTCTCCCCGTAGCGGGTTTCTCAAAGGCTGTAGGCATTTCATGATCATCACTGCCTGCGCCAGGGGTTGGAATGTTACGAATTAAATAACGCGCAACAGGGCCACCAATTAATCCACCTAACACTAAACCAAAGGTTGCACAAGCCATAGCCACTTCAGAGGCACTCATAAAGCCGTAGCTTTCAACGAATGTTTTCCCCCAAGCGGCACCCGTTCCATGACCACCTGATAAGGTAATAGAACCGGCTAATAATCCCATAAGAGGATCAAGGCCTAGCATTTCTGCTAATGCAATACCTACTGTGTTTTGAACTAAAAGTAATCCAACGACCACAAACACAAAAATAAACAGCGCTTTTCCTCCCGCTTTTAAGCTGGCAAGGTTCGCGTTTAAACCAATTGTTGCAAAAAAAGCGAGCATCAGTGGATCTTTTAAGGAGAGATCAAAGCTAATTTCCCAGTCCATAAATGATTTTAATGCAAGTAAAAGAGCTGCAACAAGTAACCCACCTGCAACGGGTTCTGGGATCGTATACCGTTCTAAAAAAGGAACAGATTTCACTAACTTACGTCCGAGTAAAAGAACCAAAGTGGCCGCGACTAGCGTGCCATAAACATCGAGATGATACATTTATGTACCCCGTCTTATTTGTTAATTTTGTATAAAAAAACTACGACGCTAAGTTCATCCATGAACAACGCCAAAAGCAGGTATACCCCGATTAGAAAAAAAAACGACGATAAACACAAGTTAAAACATATAAAAATGTGAGCGCCTCTTATGCATTTTGATAACATCAATTTTACGCAAACGATTGCTTTTGTGGCGCAGATCATTAAAATACGCTTTTTGCCAGATAAGAAATTCACATCATGGTTACTTCAGAAAATCGTAATTTGTCACAAAGTAGTCAGATTTCGCCCCAAAAAACGAGTGAGCTTCTATTCGCTTTAGAAGAAAAGCCCCCATTACCACAAACACTATTTGCGGCTTGTCAGCATCTATTAGCCATGTTTGTCGCCGTAATAACCCCTGCTATCTTAATTTGCCAAGCATTAGGATTACCTACACATGACACTCAACGCATTATCAGCATGTCATTATTCGCCTCAGGTATTGCATCACTGATCCAAATTCGAGCTTGGGGTCCCGTAGGTTCAGGTTTATTATCAATTCAAGGCACCAGTTTTAATTTTGTGGCTCCTCTGATTATGGGGGGATTGGCATTAAAAAATGGTGGCGCGGATATTCCAACAATGATGGCGGCTCTATTTGGCACTTTAATGGTTGCTTCACTTACCGAAGTGCTATTATCGCGTTTTTTACATTTAGCTCGCCGGATTATCACACCATTGGTATCAGGAATTGTGGTGATGATTATCGGCCTTTCTTTAATTCAAGTTGGGCTTACTTCTATTGGTGGTGGTTACGCCGCTATTGAAAGTAACACCTTTGGCTCACCTAAAAACCTTTTATTAGCGGGTTCGGTATTAGTGGTTATTATTTTACTTAACCGTCAAAGAAACCCTTATTTACGTGTCGCTTCTTTAGTGATTGCTATGGCTGTCGGTTATATTTTGGCATGGTGGCTAGATATGCTACCTACACCGCCTGAACAACAAGAAACACCGATTATCACCGTACCAGAACCTTTCTATTATGGCCTCTCATTTGATTGGCATTTACTTATCCCACTAATGCTGGTGTTTATGATCACCTCATTAGAAACCATTGGTGATATTACTGCCACCTCAGATGTTTCAGAACAACCCGTCAGTGGGCCACTTTATATGAAACGCATTAAAGGGGGCGTATTAGCAAATGGATTGAACTCTATGGTTTCTGCGTTTTTTAATACCTTTCCAAACTCCTGTTTTGGGCAAAATAACGGCGTTATTCAATTAACAGGTGTGGCAAGTCGCTATGTGGGCTATGTCGTAGCAGCCATGTTGATTATTTTAGGGTTATTTCCCTCTGTGGCAGAATTTGTACAACGAATTCCTGAACCTGTACTAGGGGGGGCAACGCTTGTTATGTTTGGTACTATCGCTGCATCTGGGGTGCGTATCGTCTCTAAAGAGGCACTAAATCGTCGTGCTATTATGATCCTCGCCATCTCTTTGGCCGTAGGACTTGGGGTATCACAGCAACCTCAAATATTACAGTTTGCACCAGATTGGCTAAAAACATTACTGTCATCCGGTATTGCTGCAGGCGGTCTAACCGCTATTATTTTAAACCTGATTTTTCCACCCGAAAAATAATAGCTGAAACACAATCCGGCGCTATTTCACTCTTTGCTCGGAATAGCGCATTTAATAAATTGATTAATAACATTATTTAATTATTACTTAAGGCAATAAAATTATTATTTACTTTTAGGCAAGAATATCGGCTAGATAAAAGAGAATGTCATAATTACTCTTTTATTGATGAATACTTGAGCAAAAGTCAATTTTCAGGCATAACTGTATGATGTTTTGATGGAGTATAAAACAGGAGAAAGGTTATGCGCTGGCTGATAAAAAGTTTGGTATCTCTGATACTTATCGTTATTTTATTTATTATTGTGATTTATGCCTTTCTTCAAACACAATGGGGTGCGCAAAAAACCAGTGAATGGTTAACACAGTATAGTGATTATGACATTCGCTTTTCCGGTATTGAACATGATTTAACTCAACCAGAACAAATTGTTGTTTATGATCTGTCCATTAACCCCAAACAAGATAAAACCGCCGTATTAGCCCAATCAGCACAACTTAGATTTAACTGGCAATTTTTTACTATGCCGTCCCATCTGCAAAAAATTACTTTAGAGAATGGTAAAATTATTTTAGCTAATAAAATAGCTCCCCTTCCTGTTAGTGCAGATATTCTCCAGTTTAAAAATATGCAGTTAGATAGCATGCCAACATCTAGCACAACATTCACCTTTAGCGCTAACAAAATAACGGGAGGTATCACACCTTGGAAACCTACCTCGACCGATCCTATTGGTGCGGGGCATTTTCAGTTTTCCATTGCTGATGGCATGATAGGAAAAAATAGCTTTAATAATTTTATTGTTGCTGGCGAATATCAACCAAATCGTATTTTGATTGAAAAATTAGCCACCCAGTTCCTTAATGGCTCACTCTCTTTATCAGGCCAATATCAAGATAACCAATGGCAACTTAATGATGTTTACTTAACCGGACTGCGTTGGCAATCCACAAAAACCTTAGAAGAGTTACAACAATCATTAAGTCAATCTCCTGCAATGACTATCAAGCAATTGAACATTGTTGATTTTACTGCCGAAGGGAAACAGTGGGCAATAAGTGGATTTGCTGGGCAGTTTTCTCAAGTTGCGTGGAATAATGGCCTATCACTGACATCCGGTGAGCTAAACACCGATGATATTGTGTATAAAAATCAACATGTCACTGATGTGATCGCTAAGTTAAATCAGCAAGATAATTTATTTAACATAGATAATTTAAGCTTACGCTATGAAAAAGGGCTAATAAAACTAGCAGGACAATGGAACAGCGAGACAAAGACTTTAAATATTGAAGATGCAACACTCTCAGGTATTTTATATACCCTACCTGAGCAATGGCTCTCCTTCTTTGCTAAACCTATTGAGCAAGATGTGAAGAGTATCAATATTAAGCAGTTATCATTAAACCAATCTATCCTCATTGATATTAATCCCCTCTTTCCTTTTCAATTTACCGGCCTAACAGGCCAACTGAAAAATTTAATCATCGCCAAAGATGGGCAATGGGGATTATGGCAAGGCACCGCGACGTTAAGTGCTGATAGTGGTACATTAAATGGCGTAGAGCTTCGCCGCCCTGACCTAACATTAATGACACAACAAGATACTGCCATTATTCCACAGTTTTCTGCTTTCGTAGATAAAGGCATCGTGCGTGGCTCTGCTGCATTAGAACAAAACAATAACCAAAGACTATTTTCTCTTATCGTCAATGGGCTGAATGTGCCCCTCTCTTTGCCTAATAATATGGGTTGGAAATTATCGCAACCTACCGATGAAACAGGACAATTTACCTTAAAACTGAAAGGTAACTTAGCCGCTGACGCTGTTATACCGACCTTAAATGGTACATTAATAGGTAAAAAAGATGACCAAACGCCTATCGATGACAGGATGCAAGACGGCGAGATAATAAATAATTTATCCTTTTAATGGTTTAGCAGGCGCATAGATTGCGCCTGCTGCAAAAAGCGTTACAATGCAGACTCTTTCTATTTTCTTATTGCGGAGTTTTCATGTCTGATGACAATTTTTCCCTGCCAACAATCACTCTTGATGAATTTCAGCAAGCACCCTTAACCGCACTTGAAAATAGTAGTAGTGTCGAAGTGTGTGATAATAACCAAACTCCGTTATTTTATTGCCTATCAAAACAGGATTATGACACGCTAATGGGGCGTATTATGGATGCAGAATTAGCCGCCATTGTACTTGAACGTCGCCAAAAGAAACTCGATGAACTGGATTTAGAGTGATTGATTGCACTAAGGAATAAAGCGGGATAAGCGCTAATTTCTCCCGCTATAGGCGCTTATTTAACTCAGAATGATAAAAGAAACAAACTAACGTTTTTTCTTTTTACGCCCCGGTTGTGCAAAGCGTTTACGCGTATTATTTTCCGTCTCTTTGGCTTTTGTTTTCGGAATATGGATCCCTAACGCTTTCGCATTACTACTTATCTGTTTCTTAGGTTTATTTTGCTTCTGTTTAGGGGCTTCAGAGCTTGATGCTTCAATAGCATCAAATAGCTTTATCAGCTCATCATCCGTTAAGTCACGCCATTCCCCGACAGGTAATCCCGCCAAACTAACATTCATAATACGGATACGTTCAAGCTTGGTAACTTCATAACCAAAATATTCACACATACGACGAATTTGACGGTTTAGACCTTGTACTAAGGTGATACGAAATACCATTGCGGCTTCTTTTTTCACCTTACATTTCTTGGTTTTTTGTCCCAGAATAGGAACACCCGCCCCCATACCGCGAATAAATTCATCAGTAATGGGTTTATCAACCGTGACCAAATACTCTTTTTCATGGGAGTTACCCGCCCGTAAGATTTTATTGACCAGATCACCATGGTTAGTCAAAAAAATCAGTCCCTGAGAATCTTTATCTAAACGACCAATTGGGAAAACACGGGTGCTATGGTTAACATAATCAACAATATTATCTTTCTCACCTTCATCTGTGGTACTGACGATACCTACAGGTTTATTCAGTGCGATCAACACCAGCTCAGAATTATCTTGCGCTTCAATTAATCGTCCATTCACTTTCACTTCATCGCCAGCCGTTACGCGATCGCCAATGCCTGCGCGCTTACCATTGATAAGAACCAGACCTTGCTCGATATAACGGTCGGCTTCACGACGTGAACAGATACCGCTTTCACTGATATATTTATTAAGACGAGTAGATAAATTGGTGTCCATGCTTCCCTCCGTAAACTGCGGAATATACCTCAATTAAGTGACGATAGAAACACTATTAGGTAGACACTAAAGCAGAGATTTCTCACTCCCCATTTCCATGATAAGAAAAAGGTAGAAAAAAAGAGAGATAAAAACAATAAATAACTTAATTTTCAATTAAATAGAGATTTATTATTTAGCACTGTTTATTTTGTGAGGGTAACACAATGTAAGTGCCGCTAAAAACCGCCCCCGTTCCTTCATCACCACAAATATCAACATCTAACTTAATACGTGCTTTGCTTCCTTTCGCTAATCGTCCTAAATCACCACTTAAATTTTCCATATCAGCAACGGCTGACGGCCGACCTGCGACTGGTTTTCGATAACGAATATGCGCATCCACCAGCACAATATCGCCTTGCAGTTTATGCTCTTGCATTAACAACCAAATCAGCCCCCAACCGGTCAGTGTTGCTAAAGAAAACTGGCTACCAGCAAAAATAGTATGGTGTGGGTTTTGATTACCGGATTCAGGGATCGTGGTATAAAAACGGGTGCCCGTATATTGCGTAATACGTAACCCCATTTTTTCACTTAGGGGAATATGCTGATGCCACTGTTTTTGCAACTCCGCGCACCAATCAGGACGATGGAGAATATCATCTAATGATTCAATACTTTTTTTCATAAAGTAATGTTTGATCGGGGTAGTTTGAGGGCCTGTGACTAAACCACAATTCTCATAACCTAATTTTTCAAAGAAACGAACAGACTCTTCTCTGGCGCTACAAACAATACGCTTTACCCCTTCTTGGCGAGCTAAAGACTCTAACGCCATGGCAACTAAAGAGCCTAATCCTTTACCTTGAGCATCCTCACGTACCGCCATAAAGCGGATTGCACCTTCATTATCGGCATTTATATAGAGACGACCAATAGCAACGGGTTGCCCACTGTCATCAACCACCATCTGGTGATGCGCTAAGGTATCATAACCATCTTTTTCGGAGCCTTCGGGCTGATGTAACGGTTTACGAAGCATTTCCCAACGAAAAGTATAATAAGCTGCTAATTCTGTTTGCGTCTTAGGGGTTCGTAAATGATACATAGTAAGCTCCTATTATAATTCAACTAGACCTGCAACCAGAATGTCACTGGGCCATCATTAGTCAGGGTGACCTGCATATCGGCGGCAAATTGCCCTGTTTGGGTTTCTAAACCTTGTTGCTTACACTGCTCAACAAAATAGTGATATAAATTTTCAGCCATTTCAGGAGGCGCTCCGTTAGAAAAACCCGGTCTCATCCCTTTTTGGGTTTCAGCAGCGAGTGTAAATTGCGATACGACTAATAGGCTACCACCTGCTTGTTGTACATTCAGATTCATTTTGTCATTTTCATCACCGAAAATACGATAACCACACACTTTTTCACACAATCTTTTTGCTTTCTGTTGGTTATCGTCTTTTTCTACTCCTAATAGCACGAGTAAGCCGTGATTAATGGCGCCAACAGTCACACCGGCAATATCGACTTTCGCTTGTGTCACTCTTTGGATTAACGCAATCATACTGTATTCCTGATTAACACCGAATATGTGTTTATAAAAAAGGATAACAAATTCAATTAATTGTTATCCTATTATAACGTTATTCTGTTACTGGGAGAGTAAAATCATGATCTTTAAAGTATTCAACAACCGTATTTTTATCTACGACATGAACGCCTTGAATACCTAACGCAATGGCTGCATCGACATTGGTTTGTAAATCGTCAAAGAAGACAGCATCTTGTGCTTCAACGCCTTCGGACTGTAGCACATATTTATACACTTCAGGATCTGGCTTTCTCATACCGATATCTTGGGATAAATAGAGAAAGTCCGCTGAAGCGGCGATTTCAGGATAGTGCTGAGGCCAATAATCTTGATGTAATCGATTAGTATTTGACAATACCACCACACGATGACCTTGCTCTCTTAGCTTATTCATTATATCTATGACTTCTGGGCGAACAGCGATAAAAATAGCCTGCCATCCTTCCGCAAACTGTTCAAAACTCAGTCCAATACCAAGCTCAGCACAGACAGCTTCTGCAAATTCTATATCCGTAATATTGCCTCGTTCGTGTAATTTAAAGGTTTCCCCAGTCGTAAAATTATCTTTTATACTGGCTAATGGAACCCCACTGAGTTTACTCCACACGGCAAAAACACGATTGAAATCAATATCGATAATCACATTACCCATATCAAAGATATAAAGCATAAATTCTCTCCATAATAGAAAACTCGTTTTACTTTAATCATAAATTGCTTGAGTGAATAGGCTTAAACGATAAAAAATACCATATTCACACCTAATTTTTTGAAAAATATCGAATAGAACTAGTTACAAAGGGAAATAGGTTAAAAAAGAAAAATAGAAAAGATAGGGTTAGTAAAAATACGGTAAAGAATGCGGTAACAATAAGAGTATCTGAAATTATTAATAGATAAATAGTCCATATAAACTCAGGGCGCTTAACGCGCCCTAAGAATTATATTATCAGAATAACAAATTAGTCTTTGCTACGATAAGCACGACGACGATCGTTTTCTGAAAGATGACGTTTACGTAAACGAATAGATTGTGGAGTCACTTCCACTAATTCATCATCATCAATAAACTCTAATGCTTGTTCTAATGTTTGCTTGATATGTGGCGTCAGCGTTGTCGCTTCATCCGTACCAGAAGCACGCATATTTGTCAGTTTTTTACCTGTTAAGCAGTTTACTGTTAAGTCATTAGAGCGAGTATGAATACCAATAACTTGGCCTTCATAAACTTCTGCACCATGAGTAACAAATAACTTACCACGATCTTGTAAGCTATATAGCGCGTAAGCAACGGCTTTACCCTGACCATTAGAGATCATCACACCATTATTACGACGACCGATTTCACCTGGGCGCACATCGTCATAATGACTGAATGTTGCGTACAGTAAACCAGTACCTGATGTCATCGTCATAAACTCAGTACGGAAGCCAATTAAACCACGGCTAGGGATAATGTAGTCTAAACGTACACGTCCTTTACCATCTGGTTGCATGTCGCGCATTTCACCTTTACGCTCACCCATCGCTTGCATCACATCACCTTGGTGCTGCTCTTCAATATCGATAGTGACTTGTTCGAAAGGCTCTTGTTTACGACCATCAATCTCGCGGAAGATAACTTTCGGACGAGATACAGCTAATTCGTAACCTTCACGGCGCATATTTTCAATCAGTACTGATAGGTGTAATTCACCACGACCTGATACACGGAATGCATCTGGATCTTCAGTCTCTTCAACACGCAGTGCTACGTTATGAACTAACTCTTTTTTCAGACGATCTAAAATCTGACGAGAAGTAACAAACTTACCTTCACGACCACAGAATGGTGATGTATTAACACAGAAATACATGCTAACAGTAGGCTCATCAACGGCTAATGCAGGTAATGCTTCCACAGCACCTACTTCGCAAATCGTATCAGAAATATTTAATTCACCTAAACCTGTAATCGCAATGATGTCGCCAGCTTCTGCAACGTCAACATCGATACGCTCTAAGCCTAAATGGCCTAATACTTTACCTACTTTACCGTTGCGGGTATTACCTTCGCTATCGATGATAGTCACTTGTTGATTAGGTTTTACTTTACCGCGCTTAATACGGCCAATACCAATAACACCCAGATAGTTATTATAATCTAACTGAGAAATCTGCATCTGGAAGGTCCCCTCCAGATCGACTTTTGGCGGCTCTACATATTTGACGATAGCTTCATATAATGGAGTCATATCATCAGCCATGTCATTATAATCTGTTCCCGCAATACCATTTAATGCTGATGCATAGATAATTGGGAAATCCAGTTGTTCGTCAGTCGCACCTAAGTTAACAAACAGATCAAAGACCTGATCAACAACCCAGTCAGGGCGTGCACCTGGACGGTCAACTTTGTTGATAACAACGATAGGTTTTAAGTTGTTAGCAAACGCTTTTTGTGTCACAAAGCGAGTTTGTGGCATTGGGCCATCCATCGCGTCAACCAGCAATAGAACGCTGTCTACCATAGACATAACGCGTTCTACCTCACCACCGAAGTCGGCGTGTCCTGGGGTATCTACGATATTAATACGATAGTCATTCCATTTAATCGCTGTATTTTTCGCAAGAATAGTAATTCCGCGCTCTCTTTCGAGATCATTAGAGTCCATCACGCGCTCAGCAACGGTTTCACGTTCACCGAACGTGCCAGATTGCTGTAGTAATTTATCGACAATAGTAGTTTTACCATGGTCAACGTGGGCGATGATGGCGATATTACGCAAGTTTTCGATCACAAAATTTGCCTCAGGCATTGTAGAAATAAGCGTGTTATTGTACACGCTTTAGACGAGAGACTAAACAAGATCACAATAATGATTGCTTAACAATATGCAATTAATTGAATTGTGATCCTTTTCACGCCTCAGAAATAAGTCGTCTTGCACCGATTGCACCAAAATTGTGCAATCATTCAGACTTAATTTGCACCAAATTTGTGCAATAATTAAAAAATCACGGGGGATATTCTACACTAAACTTCATCAATACAGTATATATCCCTTTTTAGATAAGTTGGCATGCTTTTCGCAATAGAATTTAGGTGAGCAAAAAATTCACCGAAAAATGTGTAAGGCCACTGCACTTAATAAAACCATTCGCCAGGAGAGTTACTATGTCCCTTGAACATGTGTTATCCATGATTGAAGAACATAAAGTTAGATATATTGACTTACGTTTCACTGATACCCGCGGTAAAGAACAACATATTACTATTCCGGCGCATCAAGTTAACGATGATTTCTTTGAAGAAGGAAAAATGTTCGACGGCTCCTCTATTGGTGGTTGGAAAGGCATTAATGAATCAGATATGGTGCTAATGCCTGATGCTACAACAGCGATGCTTGACCCATTTTTCCAAGATCCAACATTAATTATTCGTTGTGATGTTTTAGAGCCAGGCACTATGCAAGGTTACGATCGTGACCCGCGCTCTATCTCAAAACGTGCAGAAGACTACTTAAAATCAAGTGGTATCGCTGACACCGTCCTATTTGGCCCTGAACCTGAATTCTTCCTTTTTGATGATATTCGTTTTAAAAATGATATCTCTGGTGCTTCTTATGCCATCAATGATATTGAAGCAGCATGGAATACCAATACACAATATGAAGAAGGTAACAAAGGTCATCGCCCAATGGTAAAAGGAGGTTACTTCCCTCTCCCTCCGGTTGATTCCTCACAAGATATTCGCTCGACCATGTGTAATATCATGGAAGAGATGGGCTTAGTGGTTGAAGCACACCACCACGAAGTCGCAACTGCAGGTCAAAATGAAGTGGCAACCCGCTTTAATACCATGACCAAAAAAGCAGATGAAACTCAAATTTATAAATACGTAGTACAAAACGTCGCTAACGTATTTGGTAAAACCGCGACCTTTATGCCAAAACCTTTAGTGGGTGATAATGGCTCAGGTATGCACTGCCACATGTCACTGTCTAAAAATGGTGTCAATTTATTTGCTGGTGATAAATATGGCGGATTATCTGAAATGGCGCTGTATTACATCGGTGGTATTATCAAACATGCTCGTGCATTAAACGCATTTACTAACCCAACCACTAACTCATATAAACGCTTAGTGCCGGGATTTGAAGCCCCTGTTATGCTGGCTTATTCTGCCCGTAACCGCTCAGCATCCATTCGTATTCCGGTAGTCGCTAGCATGAAAGCACGCCGTATCGAAGTGCGTTTCCCAGATCCTTTAGCTAACCCTTACCTTGCATTTGCAGCTCAATTAATGGCGGGTCTTGATGGTATTATCAATAAAATTCACCCAGGTGATGCCATGGATAAAAACCTCTATGACTTACCCCCAGAAGAAGCTAAAGAGATCCCAACAGTGGCAGGTTCATTAGAAGAGGCGCTCAATGCCCTTGATAATGACCGTGAATTCTTAACCCGTGGCGGTGTATTCACTGATGATGCTTTAGACGCTTATCTTGAGCTATTACGTACTGATGTGCAGCGTGTTCGTATGGCACCACATCCACTTGAATTTGAAATGTATTACAGTGCGTAACGCACAATAGTTAAAGTACTTACTTTGCTTATGATTTTTTTGTTGCCGTGAAGCTATTTTGCCCATCTTCGGATGGGCTCTTTTCTCTCTAATGAGGCATCTGTTAATAAATTACGCATCTGTTCATTTATGAAAAAAAAGGTAAGATGCACTAAAATGGTGCAATGGGAGTATTCAATATGGAAACGGCGGATTTACCTGATAACACACTTATTTTGGATTCATTAATCCACTCAGTATTGGTTATCAACCAAGAGTTTATTATTTGCTATGCAAACCATGCTGCATTGCAATTACTGGCTCAAAGTCGTCGCAAATTATTTGAAACCCCTTTTAGCGCACTGTTTAGTTATTCCTCTTTTGATGAACAGTTAATGCGTGAAACATTAGCAAATGGGCAAAGCTTCACTGATAACGAAGTGATTTTGGTTATTAATAACCAATCACACACTATGTCGCTCAGTGCCCAGCCTATTTCCGAGCAACACATTTTGTTGGAGCTGGCGCCTATGGATAGTCAACGCCGGTTAAGCCAAGAGCAGATACAACAAGCACAACAAATGGCGGCTAGGGAATTGGTTAGGGGACTGGCACATGAAATTAAAAATCCACTCGGTGGATTACGAGGGGCGGCTCAATTATTAGCAAAATCATTACCTGATCCTGCGCTGACTGAGTATACCCAAGTCATTATTGAACAAGCCGATCGCCTAAGAGCGCTTGTAGATAGGTTACTCGGTCCACAACATCCCGGCACCAAAACCTTTCAGAGTATTCATCATGTTGTAGAGCGTGTTGCACAACTTATCACATTAGAATGCCCTGAAAATGTCACCTTACTCAAAGATTATGATCCTAGTCTACCTGAGCTTTCACACTATCCGGATCAGATTGAGCAGGTATTGTTAAATATCACCCGCAATGCATTACAGGCAGTGGAGAAAACTGGGGGAACTATTATTTTGCGAACCCGAACAGCGTTCCAAGTCACACTGCAGGGTGAACGTCATCGACTGGTGGCTCGCATTGATGTGATTGATACTGGTGCCGGTATTCCTCCTCATCTACAAGACACGCTTTTTTACCCGATGGTCAGTGGCAGAGAAGGCGGAAATGGCCTTGGTTTATCCATTGCACGTAGCTTAGTCGACCAACACGCCGGTAAAATTGAGTTTACCAGTTGGCCGGGAAATACCGAGTTTTCTATTTACTTGCCAATAAAATAGGAGATAACCAATGCAAAAAGGAAATATATGGGTTGTCGATGATGATAGCTCTATTCGCTGGGTGCTTGAGCGAGCCATTACACGAGAAGGCCTTACATGTAAAACCTTCGAACACGCTAATGACGTCCTCAGTGCACTCAATAGTGAACTTCCCGATGTATTATTATCAGATATTCGTATGCCTGATATTGATGGCTTATCTCTATTAAAAAGCGTTAAAGAGCAACACCCTACGTTGCCGGTTATTATCATGACAGCGCATTCTGATCTTGATGCCGCGGTAAATGCTTATCAGCAAGGGGCATTTGATTATCTCCCCAAGCCTTTTGATATTGATGATACACTTGCACTCATTCATCGTGCTATTACGCACTATCGAGAGCAAAAACAACCTAATACAACAGAAACTAACCTTCAATCTGTCTCTGACATGATTGGCGAAGCCCCTGCGATGCAAGAGGTTTATCGCATTATTGGTCGCCTTTCTCGCTCATCAATTAGTGTGCTTATCAATGGCGAGTCGGGTACTGGTAAAGAATTAGTTGCACATGCTCTTCATCGCCATAGTCCGAGAGCACAAGCCCCTTTTATTGCACTCAATATGGCGGCTATTCCCAAAGACTTAATTGAATCAGAACTTTTTGGTCATGAAAAAGGGGCATTTACTGGTGCATCTCAAGTACGCCAAGGCCGTTTTGAACAAGCAAATGGCGGTTCCCTCTTTCTTGATGAAATTGGCGATATGCCACTGGATATTCAAACCCGCTTATTACGCGTCTTGGCTGAAGGACAATTTTATCGTGTTGGCGGTTATGCCCCTGTGAAAGTCGATGTGCGTATTATTGCCGCGACTCATCAAGACTTAGAAAAACGCGTAATGGAAGGTGATTTTCGTGAAGATCTCTACCATCGACTCAATGTAATACGTATTCAATTGCCCCCACTGCGTGATAGAACAGAAGACATTCCAAGCTTAGCGCGTTATTTTCTCCAAAAAACCGCTCGAGAGCTTGGTGTTGAAACCAAAGTGCTCCACCAGCAAAGTTTACATTGCATGATGGAATACCACTGGTCAGGTAACGTCAGACAATTAGAAAACGTATGTCGTTGGTTAACGGTTATGACCGCTAGCCAAGAGATTATGCCGCAAGATTTACCTCAAGAGATCCGCCAATCAGATGAGAAGAGCAAATCGATACCTCGAGTCTCCTCTCAACATTGGTCACAACATCTTTCATTATGGGCGGATGAGGTATTCAGTGAAGGCAAAGAAAATATTCTTCATGATGCTCTACCACAATTTGAGCGCACCTTACTACTCAGTGCGCTTTCCTATACAAAAGGCCATAAACAAGATGCTGCACGTTTATTAGGATGGGGAAGAAATACGCTGACACGTAAATTAAAAGAGTTAGGTATAGAGGAGTTTTAAGTCACTCCCCTCCCTTTTATTTTTGCCCACTAAATCACTCGAGAGAATTGGCGTTGGCGCATTTGATTACGTAAATAAGTATCAAAACACATACAAATATTACGGATCAATAAACGTCCTCTTGGAGTGACCTGAATTTTTTCTGCGCTGATCTCCACCAATCCATCTTCTGCCATTGGTGCAAGCAATGCTAAGTCTTCTTTAAAATAATCTTGGAAATCAAGCTGATATAGATGTTCAATCTCAGTAAAGTTAAGATGGAAATTACAAATCAAGGTTTTAATAACATCGCGACGAATACAATCATCATGGGTTAGAGAGAGTCCACGCCACAACGCATGCCCTTCGCTATTTACGCGAGCATAATACTCTTTTAGCACTTTTTCATTCTGCGCATAGTGATCACCCAGCATACTGATAGCTGAAACGCCCATTCCCAATAAGTCACACTCTTCATGAGTGGTATATCCTTGGAAATTACGATGTAGAATACCTTGGCGTTGTGCAACCGCTAATTCATCATCAGGCTTAGCAAAGTGATCCATACCAATAAACTGATAACCATTTGTGGTGAGTGTGGTGATAGTCTCTTGCAAGATCTCTAACTTTTCTTCTGCAAGTGGTAAATCTTCATCTTTAATTTTACGTTGTGCGGCAAATAAATTAGGTAAATGTGCATAATTGAACACACTTAAGCGATCAGGGGACAATTCAATCACTTTTTTTAACGTAAAAGCAAAACTTTCTTTAGTCTGTTTAGGTAGCCCATAGATCAAATCAATACTGGTAGAATGAAAGCCCACTTCACGCGCTCTTGCTACTAATGAAAAGATAAATGCTTCATCTTGTTCACGATTAACTTTTTGTTGTACCTCTTTATTAAAATCTTGCACCCCCATACTTAGGCGGTTAAATCCCTCATTGTGTAAATGATCAATAACATCTAACTCAATCTCACGGGGATCAATTTCAATAGAGAGCTCAGCATTTTCCACAAAATGAAAATGTTGTCTTAATAAAGCGACTAAGCGACTAATTTGCTGTTTATCAAGAAAAGTGGGAGTACCGCCCCCCCAATGCATTTGGGTCACTTTTCTATTTTTAAAATAGCGAGCGCGATTAATAATTTCTTTTTCTAAAACATCAAGATATTCATCAGCTTTATGTTTATGGCGCGTGATAATTTTATTACAGCCGCAGAAATAACATAACTTATGGCAGAAAGGAATGTGAATATACAGTGATAGAGGTCGTTCGGGATAACGCTTTGTTGCTTGTTCGAAATCCGCATCACTATATTGCTGATTAAATTCCAATGCCGTTGGGTATGATGTGTAGCGCGGACCTGAATAGTTATACTTATGGATCAGGTCAAGATCCCAAATAATTGTTTGTTCTGACATGCTTCTACCTTCCAAAAGTGAACCGCCGATGTGCCATACCAGCCAACAGACATTATGACCACCAGAAATAATAGTGTAACCAATAAATGCTTAACTGAACACGAGAGAAAAAAAGATCCTGTTTTTGACCTTTTCACTCTATCTGTAAATAATCACTCAAGTAAAAAATATGATATAGATCACATTAAACGGAAATAGTATTACTGTTAAAATTTATTTATGAATAAATTAAGTTTATTCAATATGTTAGTAGCGCATTTTAATGACACATCTTTTTTCGATTATTTTTATAACACATTAAAAAAAATATATTACTCAAAATACACTTTAAAATAAATAAATATATCGTTTTATTAATTTTATTATATTTTTATTCTCTCATAATTCGATAGTTATAATTATAATGATAATTAGCCCTTTACCTAATTTATAATATTACATACTCTATATTTAAACATTGATTAATATCCAATTAAGTCGTGTTTTGATTTAAATTTGAGGCTCAGTAAAAGAATAAAGGTCGCTATATTACAAGGAAAGATAGCACTCCCCATTACCTTTTCGCATTCATTCTGATATTTCTCTTATTTAATCGTCTCTTTATATATTCCGAATTAAGGATTACGCGCCACGGAAGGAAATGGACAATCAACCAAGGATGGTTAGTTCTCTGCGATATATCATTTCCCCCTTAATGTTTCACTCTCAAATCAGTAGTCGCACGCTGTTTATATAAAATGCAGATAAAATCGCCCAATATAAATAAGAATAATTATTATTTATAATAGATAAATAAAAACGCGGCTTATATTTACAATATAAACCGCGTCTTTTAAAAGAGTAATCACTATAACAAACCGTTATTGTCCCTCTTTTTCATAGTGGGGAGAGCGAGGACCATATAAGATCCCATTGGCATGTCCAGCAGAAAGTAAACGCACACTTGCTACTCCTGCAATTTCATGACTTTTATCTGCAATAGTATCAACAATTTGAGTCACTACTGCAGAAACTAACATGCCCACCAAACCATTCGATGCTGTATCCCCTTCTGCACTCGATGCACTGGCATGTCCACTCCACAGTAAGGCTCCATTACGTAAATCAACCAATTTAGCACTGGCACTGACACGCGTCTCACTGGCGATCACTTGATAAGAAGTACCATATTGGGTGACATCCAAATAGAGCACAGAATCCGCACCAAAAATCTCACGTAACTTACTAGGACTTACCGCTTGGATATCGCTTCCCGTTGACAAACCATTTTGTTTAAAGGTCTCTTCAACAACGGCGACAGGAAAAACATAATAACCAGCTTCCGCCAAAGGATAAGTCACTTGAGATAAAAAACTATGGGCAGCTTCTACTTCTGGAGTCTGATTTTTAGGTAACAGCACTAAAATGCTTTTTGGTTTACTTGCTTTAAAGGCGGTATAGTCTGTTTTGACTGGCTCTGCACATCCTGATAACACAAAAGCAAATGCCACAAAAACTAACGTTAAAATGCGATTCATTTTTGTGCTCCCTTATTTTTCATCAGAAAATCCATAAACTTTGCTGATTCAGGATAAAGAGTTTTCTCCTGATCAAACTCACTCATGGCTAAGTCTAATGCGCCAGTGGTCACATATAACATGCCCAAATGTGCATGTAACCCCGGTGGAACGCCTAATGATTTTGCTCGGGCAACCTCGATGCTTTTTTTCAATGCATCGATTTGCGCATGAGGATCACTTTCACTTTGTTGATAATATTGATATACCACCGTTTGATAACTATCCCAGTTATAGAGAGGCTTTGGCGCTTGGCACCCAACCAATAACAACGAGGCAAATAGCAACCCCAGCAATGATTTTGACATTTTTATATCCTTATAAAATTGGGGTTACTGCTCAGGCTGCCAAGCATGGCTTTCAATCCCTGCAACTAAATTATTCACCGCTTCACGAATGGCTAAATCAAGCACTTTACCATTAAGTGTTGAGTCATAACTTGCTGTGCCACCAAAACCAACAATCTCACGATTAGAAAGCTCATATTCCCCCGCACCTTGCGTAGAGAACACCACTTCAGAGGTATTCACATTCACAACATTTAAGTTCACTTTGGCATAAGCAACTTGGGTTTTTCCACGTCCTAAGATACCAAATAGTTGGCGATCACCGACTTCTTTGCGACCAAACTCTGTCACATCACCAGTAATAACGTAAGTTGCGCCTTTTAATTGCTGACTTTGGCCTTTAATCTTCGCTTCTTGTGTTAACTCCGTTAAGTTAGCGCGATCTAAAACATTAAAACGGCCTGTTTGTTGTAAATGTGTAATTAAAATCGTTTTAGATTGATTACCCAATCTATCCACACCATCAGAAAAAATACCATTCATGTAATTAGAACGGTTATCAAACTTACCAATAGAAATGGCACTCTTAGGTCCTGAGTAAGTCGTATTATAGGTAGCCACTTTAGCAACCTCTAAAGAGCGAGAAGATTCTGAGGCACAACCTGCTAGTAATGAAGCAGAAAGTAAAACTACCCCTAATGATAATTTATTAAATGTCATTTTCATCATCCAATATTGGTGAAATAAACCTATCGTCATTGATTTTTTGTTGTGCAAATCCTATGACGAACAATAAAATAAGATAAATTTTAATTTACGTTTCTATTTTACCCGCCATTAAACCATAACAGTAGTAAGGTTAATAATGGGATCAACTTATTTTTAATATAAAATTAATCACCCATAGGGAAAATAGAAAAATGTTGATAAAAGAAACAACAAATGAATATAAAGATAAAATACGTTATATTCTATCTATTATATTAGCAATATACCTTAAGTTAGATAAAAGCAGACTCAGACAAAAGACTAAAAGTATATTTTATATTAACAAAATAATTTAATTGCTGATTACTTTTGGCTTTTTATTCACCAAACCATAGATTGAGTGAATAGTTATGAAACGTGAAGTAATAAAATTTATTACTTCACGTTGATATTGATGGCTACCTATAAGATATTAGCGTTTTTTACCAAATGCTGCGGCCAATGCATCACTCATCGCACTATTACCTGCATTGTTACCCGTATTTGATTGGTGGTTTCTGGTCGGTTTTTGCCCGCGACTATGTTTAGAAGCATTATCCTTAGTCACTGACTGGCGTTTATGATCACTATCAGCAGCCACTTCATCTAAACGCATGGTTAACGCAATACGTTTACGCGGTAAATCAACTTCAAGGACTTTTACCTTCACAATATCGCCGGTTTTTACCACAGTATGGGGATCTTCAACAAATCTATCCGACAGTGATGAAATATGCACTAATCCATCTTGGTGTACCCCAATATCCACAAAGGCACCAAAATTAGTCACATTAGTTACAGTACCTTCCAATATCATACCACTGACTAAATCATTCATTGTTTCAACACCTTCGGCAAAGGTGGCTGTTTTAAACTCAGGTCGAGGATCACGCCCCGGTTTAGCAAGCTCCTTTAAGATGTCATTAATGGTAGGCAAACCGAACTGCTCGGTGACAAACTCTCTGGCATTGATTTGTGAAAGTAATGCACTATTGCCCATGACTTGATCAATTTTTTGATGTATTGATTGCAAGATATTTTCAACAATAGGATAGGCTTCAGGGTGAACCGTTGAGGCATCAAGTGGATTTTTACCATCACGAATACGTAAAAATCCCGCACACTGCTCAAACGCTTTAGGCCCTAAGCGCGCCACTTTGAGTAACTGTTTTCTATCCACAAAACGGCCATTTTCATCACGCCAAGCAATAATATTTTGAGCAATAGATTGGCTAAGCCCCGCCACTCGCGTCAATAGCGGTACAGAGGCTGTATTTAAATCAACACCGACACCATTTACACAGTCTTCAACAACAGTATCTAATTTTTTTGCCAATAATGTTTGGCTCACATCATGCTGATATTGACCCACCCCGATAGATTTAGGGTCAATTTTTACCAATTCCGCCAATGGATCTTGTAAACGACGAGCGATAGAAACAGCGCCACGAAGAGAAACATCCAGATCCGGAAATTCTTTAGCTGCCAGCTCTGATGCCGAATAAACCGATGCCCCGGCTTCGCTCACGATCACTTTTTGTGCTTTAACTTCTGGGTAGCGTTTTACTGTATCAGCAAAAAAGCGCTCTGTTTCACGTGATGCAGTACCGTTACCAATCGCCACTAACTCTACATTATGCTTAATACATAATGCCGCTACACTAGCAGCGGCTTTATCCGCTTGTCCGGTATGAGGATAAATAGTATCTGTCGCAATCAGCTTACCGGTACTATCCACCACCGCGACTTTAACCCCAGTACGTAAACCAGGATCTAGCCCCATCGTAGCTCGCATACCTGCAGGTGCGGCCATTAAGAGATCTTTTAGGTTACGTGCAAACACATTAATGGCTTCATCTTCCGCTTTCTCACGTAACTGACCCATTAATTCAGTTTCAAGATGCATTAACACTTTTATACGCCAAGTCCAGCTGACAACGGCTTTACGCCAACTATCCGCGGGTTGATTATTAAGACGTAAACCTAAATGCTCCGTAATCAACTGTTCGCCATAGCTCTCTTTGGGGGCTTCTTCGAATTGTGGATCAGGATTAAGTGATAACTGCAAAATACCTTCATTACGACCACGAAACATCGCTAATGCACGGTGAGAAGGTACATGAGCAATCGGCTCATGAGTATCAAAATAATCGCTAAATTTAGCGCCTTCTGCTTCTTTTCCGTCAACAACTTTGCTAACAAGATGCGCATTTTTCCATAAATATTGGCGAACTTTAGCTAATAATCCAGCATCTTCTGCAAAGCGTTCCATTAAGATATAGCGAGCCCCATCCAAGGCTGCTTTGCTATCATCTATTCCTTTTTCAGGGTTGATATATGCACTTGCTGCGTCTTCAGGAGTATGTTGTGGTTCATTCCATAACAAATCAGCTAATGGCTCTAAGCCATTTTCAATTGCAATTTGCCCACGAGTACGACGTTTCGGTTTATAAGGAAGGTAGAGATCTTCAAGTTCTGTTTTACTTTGCGTTTCATTAATCGAAGAGCGTAATTCTTCTGTGAGTTTCCCCTGCTCTTCAATTGATTTTAAAATAGTTTGGCGACGATCATTGAGTTCCCGTAAGTAACTCAGGCGGGTTTCCAATTGACGAAGCTGAGTATCATCTAACCCACCAGTTACCTCTTTTCGGTAACGGGCCACAAAAGGCACCGTATTCCCTTCATCCAGTAACGTAATGGCCGAAAGTACTTGCTGGGGCTTTACTGATAGCTCTTGTGCAATAATTCGGCTTAATGATTCATTCATAATATATTTACCTACCGAGAGGAGTGGTTAAAAAAGATGGCTATTATACACGCGCAATAAGAAAAAAATTCCGCTTATTATAGGCCAAGCATGACATTTATGAGGAAAATAACAGATTATTCTGTGATTCGCGCTATAGTATCTGTATGAAATTCAATGTTGATGATCGTATTTATTGGTAATGGCAAAAAGTAACTATATTACTCGTGATGGCTGGCATGCCTTGGATAAAGAGCTAAAATATCTTTGGAAAGAAGAGCGTCCTCGCGTCACTCAATCGGTCTCTGAAGCAGCGGCTCAAGGTGACCGTTCGGAAAATGCTGAATATATCTATGGTAAAAAAAGATTACGTGAAATAGACCGACGAGTTCGTTTTTTATCCAAACGTCTTGATGAATTAAAAATTGTTGACCCAGATCCTCGTCAAGAAGGAAAAGTGTATTTTGGCGCTTGGGTAACCCTTGAAGACGATGATGAAAACATTAAGACATTTAGACTAGTCGGCCCTGATGAATTTGACCCAGCAAAACAGTGGATTTCTATTGATTCCCCTGTCGCGAGAGCGCTGATCGGTAAAAAAGTGGATGATGAAGTTAGCGTGCAAACGCCAGGTGGCATCGTTAATTACTGCGTATTATCTATCAAATATTATTCGGAATAAGATAAATAAATAGTGTGATATTCTAAGATACAAAGTCAGAACAAGTTTTGCCTATAAATCATTAATATTTATTCTTTGTTTTTGGTTTAATATTCTTATCAATGATAGAATTCGCTAATAAAAGCATTTGCACTTCGGGAGCTTAAAGATGCAAGACAGTTATAAAGTGCTGATTGTGGATGATGATTTACGTCTACGTTCACTATTAGAGCGCTATTTGACAGAGCAGGGTTTTCAAATCCGCACCGCGGCAAACTCCGATCAAATGGATCGTTTACTTACTCGCGAATCTATCCATCTTATTGTCCTCGACTTAATGCTTCCTGGCGAAGATGGCTTATCTATTTGTCGTCGCTTGAGAAGCCAAAACAATCCTATCCCTATTATTATGGTGACTGCCAAAGGGGAAGAAGTTGACAGAATTGTCGGACTTGAAATTGGTGCTGATGATTATATCTCAAAACCATTTAACCCAAGAGAGCTATTAGCCCGTATTCGTGCGGTGCTTCGTCGCCAAGCCAACGAACTACCGGGAGCACCTTCACAAGACAATGCGATTGTCTCATTTGGTAAATTTAAGCTTAACCTCGGTACGCGGGAAATGTTCCACGAAGATCAACATATGCCTTTGACCAGTGGTGAATTTGCCGTATTAAAAGTCCTTGTTTCACATCCCCGAGAGCCATTATCACGTGATAAATTAATGAGTCTGGCGCGAGGTCGTGAATATAGTGCGATGGAGCGTTCTATTGATGTGCAAATTTCTCGTTTGCGTCGCATGATTGAAGAAGATCCCACCCATCCTCGCTATATTCAAACGGTTTGGGGACTGGGTTATGTCTTTGTACCTGATGGAACGAGCGTATCATAATGAGAAGGCTGAGGCTTTCACCCCACAATAAGCTCACTCGCTCTCTATTTCTGGTTATCTTATTACTTTTTTTTAGCTTGATAGCCAGTTATGTTGTTGTACAGCATCTTATTGTCGGGCCAAGCCTCCAGCAATTTAATAAAGTATTAGCGTATGAAATTCGTACGCTAGTACCGGAAGAACTGATCTTAGTCGATGGCACCCCACTTAAAATTTCTCCCGCTTTACGTAATAAAATTTACAACGAGTTAGGTATCTCATTCTTTGATAAAGACGCTGCTTTAAAAGCTGGTTTAGAGTGGGCAAGAGAAGATTTAGAACTTAGCCAGCAGATGACGGATTATCTCAATAGTGATACGACGATTTGGCTAGAAAATACCCTAGAGTATCCTATTTTATGGATTAATACCCAACTCTCACCCACGCTATGGATACGCGTACCACTTACCGAATTAGGGCAAAATTTCTTATTACCCGTTTATCGGCAAGCCATTATTTTTATCATCATCGTAGTGGCATTTTTCTGGTTATATAACCGTTTTCAAAATCGTCCATTGCATGAAGTTGAATATGCAGCACGACGCATTGGTAAAGGGGTGATCCCTCCGCCAATACCTGAGTCTGGCTCTTCTGAAATGCGTTCAATCATTCGAGCATTTAATCAAATGTCATCAGATATTCGCTCATTAGATAATGATAGAACACTGGTGATGGCAGGGGTAAGCCATGATTTACGCACTCCGTTAACGCGTATTCGTCTTGCTACAGAAATGATGAGTCCTGAAGATAGTTATCTAGCTGATTCTATCAATAAAGATATTGAAGATTGCGATGCCATTATCGGTCAATTTTTAGATTATATGCGCACAGGTAAAGAGATGTCTTTAGAATTATGTGATATGAATAGTCTATTGCGTGAAGTGATCTGCGCTGAATCTAACTCAGGTAAAGTCAGCGAAGAGCATTTATCCCCTTATCCTATCAATATCACAGCAAACCCAATTGCCGTCAAACGGGCGCTTACCAATATGATTGTTAATGCCACACGCTACGGACATGGTTGGATAAGCATCACAAGTAATCAAAATGAAGAATATGCTTGGTTTCAAGTTGAAGACGATGGTCCAGGCATTGCCAAAGAAGATAGACAACGTTTATTCCAACCCTTTGTTCAAGGGGAACAAGCACGAAGTTCCACTGGTGCGGGTTTAGGTCTATCTATTATTCGTCGGATCATGGATGCCCATGGTGGCTTTGTCGAACTCGGCGATAGCTCGAAAGGCGGGTTACTGATCCGTGCCAACTTTCCGTTAAAAGTGCAAGAAGACGAAGATGATTAATATCCTCACTTTTTAACGTTAATGCCCTTCTTATTTTTTCTCACCTGTTTTTAGACATTATTTTCACTGTTTTTCTGCTTTGTCATAAAACTGTCACAATTAAGACATTTAATTGTCATCTAACTGACCTATTGTCTGTGCGTACCGTAACCGAAGTTGATAGATGTCGAAAAGTTATTCTACCTATCCCACAGGAGGGATTATGAAACTGATGCGTACCACCCTGACCAGTGTCATTGCCGCTGCACTTTCAATGACGGCTCTTTCTGCACAGGCAACGACCTCACTGACTGGTGCTGGCGCAACGTTCCCTGCTCCAGTTTATGCAAAATGGGCAGATAGCTATCAAAAAGAAACTGGCAACAAAGTTAACTACCAAGGCATAGGCTCTTCTGGTGGTGTAAAACAGATCATTGCTAATACTGTCGATTTTGGTGCTTCTGATGCACCATTAGCTGATGAAAAACTCAAGGCTGACGGTTTATTCCAATTTCCAACTGTCATCGGTGGTGTGGTGATGGCAGTCAATATCTCCGGTATTAAATCCGGTGAGCTTGTCTTAGACGGTGAGACTATCGGGAATATCTACTTAGGCAAGATCCAAAAATGGAATGATCCTGCTATAGCTAAACTAAATCCAAAACTCAATCTACCTGACCAAAACATTGCTGTTGTTCGTCGTGCTGATGGTTCAGGCACATCATTCGTTTTTACTAGCTACTTATCTAAAGTAAATAGCGCATGGAAAGATGAAGTAGGCGCAGGCTCTACCGTTAAATGGCCTACAGGCTTAGGTGGTAAGGGAAATGATGGCATCGCAGCCTTTGTTCAACGTCTACCAGGCTCAATTGGTTATGTTGAATACGCTTACGCAAAACAAAACAATCTTGCATATACTCAATTAGTCACTGCAGATGGCGAAGTTATTCCTCCTACTGCCGATAGTTTTAGCGCAGCAGCGAGAAAAATTGATTGGAGTAAGAGCTTTGCACAAGACCTAACGAATCAAAAAGGCGAAAATGCCTGGCCAATTACTTCTACTACCTTCATTTTAGTGCATCAAACGCAAAAAGATGCGGCTAAAGGAAAAGAAGTACTGAATTTCTTTAACTGGGCATATGAAAAAGGCAATGATGAAGCGAAAAATCTTGATTACGCCGTATTGCCAAAAGAAGTGGTAGAACAAATTCGTGCCGCTTGGAAAACAAGCATCAAAGACAGTAATGGTAAACCAATTTACTAACCAAAGGGTTACCATTAAAAAATAGATTAACGTTCACCCCCTGCAACACAGGGGGTAATAAATTAAAGAGGCTTTATGGCCGAGCATACAACGGTAATAAAGGCCCCGAGTAAACGAGGGGACGTTATTTTTAGCGCACTAGTTCGACTAGCTGCGTTAATTACACTTTTGCTTTTAGCAGGTATCATTGTTTCACTGATTTTCGCCTCATGGCCAAGTATTCAACAATTTGGTCTGTCATTCTTGTGGACGAAAGAGTGGGATCCACCCGCACAGGAATTCGGTGCTTTAGTACCAATTTACGGTACTGTCGTTACCTCAATTATTGCCCTGATCATTGCGGTTCCGGTGAGTTTTGGTATTGCACTCTTTTTAACAGAACTGGCACCCAATTGGCTAAAGCGCCCATTGGGTATCGCTATTGAGTTATTAGCCGCTATTCCAAGTATCGTTTATGGTATGTGGGGGCTCTTTATCTTTGCGCCGCTCTTTGCCACATACTTCCAAGAGCCTGTTGGCAACGTGCTCTCATCAGTCCCTATTGTCGGTGAGTTATTCTCTGGCCCTGCGTTTGGTATCGGTATATTAGCAGCAGGGGTTATCCTCGCAATTATGATCATCCCTTATATCGCGTCTGTAATGCGTGATGTATTTGAACAGACCCCGGTGATGATGAAAGAATCCGCTTACGGTATCGGCTGTACCACATGGGAAGTGATTTGGAATATCGTTTTACCTTATACCCGAAACGGTGTGATAGGTGGTGTGATGCTTGGATTAGGTCGTGCGCTCGGGGAAACTATGGCTGTGACCTTTATTATCGGTAACACCTACCAGTTAGACTCTGCATCACTCTTTATGCCGGGCAATAGTATTACCTCTGCATTAGCCAACGAATTTGCCGAAGCAGAAACAGGTCTTCATACCGCTGCATTAATGGAATTAGGTCTGATTTTATTTGTCATTACCTTTATCGTCCTTGCGATTTCTAAGTTTATGACACTACGTTTATCTAAGAATGAAGGAGCACGTTAAGATGGCTAAAACATCCTCTTCTTCATTACAAGTTCAAACAGAAAAAGAACTGCATATACGCCATAAACGCCAACTTTGGCGTCGTCAAAAAAACCGTATCGCACTGTTTTTATCTGTCTCTACCATGGCATTTGGTCTGTTCTGGTTAATGTGGATCTTATTTTCTACAGTAACCAAAGGCTTTGATGGCATGTCTTGGGCCTTATTCACAGAAATGACGCCGCCCCCTAACACCGATGGTGGCGGATTAGCTAACGCCATTGTAGGTAGTGGTCTACTTATTTTATGGGCGACGGTCATTGGTACTCCTTTGGGGATCTTAGCGGGTATCTACCTTGCTGAGTATGGACGTCGTTCATGGTTAGCGGAAGTCATACGCTTTATCAACGATATTTTATTATCAGCCCCATCAATTGTTGTTGGACTGTTTGTGTATACCATTGTGGTGGCACAAATGCAGCACTTCTCTGGTTGGGCGGGTATTGTGGCATTAGCGTTATTACAAATACCTATTGTTATTCGCACCACGGAAAATATGTTGAAGTTAGTCCCTGATAGCTTACGGGAAGCGGCTTATGCATTAGGGACGCCCAAGTGGAAGATGATCGCTAAAATCACGTTAAAAGCCTCCGTATCAGGTATTATCACGGGCGTATTATTAGCGATTGCACGTATTGCGGGTGAAACAGCACCACTGCTATTTACTTCACTATCTAACCAATTCTGGAGCACAGATCTAAACGAACCGATAGCCAACTTACCTGTGACTATCTTTAAATTCGCCATGAGCCCTTTCTCACAATGGCAAGAGCTTGCTTGGGCTGGCGTATTACTGATCACCCTCTGTGTTCTATTTATCAATATTATCGCGCGCGTGCTGTTTGCTAAAAATAAGCATGGCTAACGCAGAAAGTTAAGCAAGAGAGAACGTTGAATGACTATGGCTAATGATAACGCTGGAAACAAAATCCAAGTTCGTGACTTGAACTTCTACTATGGTAAGTTCCATGCGCTGAAAAATATCTCATTAGATATTGCCAAAAATAAAGTAACGGCATTTATCGGCCCTTCTGGCTGTGGTAAATCCACTTTACTGCGTACTTTTAATAAAATGTATGAGCTTTATGGCGAACAGCGTGCTGAAGGTGAAATCTTGTTAGATGGCAACAATATTCTGACAGATAAGCAAGATATTGCGCTATTACGCGCAAAAGTAGGCATGGTATTCCAAAAACCTACACCATTTCCAATGTCGATTTATGACAATATCGCTTTTGGTGTACGCTTATTTGAAAAACTGTCTCGTGCTGAAATGGACGAACGCGTTCAGTGGGCGCTGACCAAAGCCGCATTATGGAATGAAACCAAAGATAAATTACATCAAAGTGGCTATAGTCTTTCTGGGGGACAGCAGCAACGTTTATGTATCGCACGCGGTATTGCTATCCGTCCTGAAGTATTATTACTGGATGAGCCATGCTCTGCACTCGATCCTATCTCTACAGGTCGTATTGAAGAGCTTATCAGTGAACTAAAATCCGAATATACCGTGGTGATCGTCACCCACAATATGCAGCAAGCTGCACGTTGTTCTGATTACACTGCATTTATGTATTTGGGTGAATTAATCGAGTTCAGTGATACGGATACATTATTTACTCGTCCAGCGAAGAAGCAAACTGAAGATTACATCACTGGGCGTTATGGCTGATAACGAGGCAAATCATGGATAATTTAAACCACAATAAACATATTTCTGGTCAATTTAACGCTGAGTTAGAGCATATCCGTACAGAACTGATGGTCATGGGTGGCTTAGTTGAAGAGCAATTAAAAAAAGCCATTACCGCAATGCATAACCAAGACCAAGCATTGGCCAATGAAGTGATTGAAGGTGATCAAAAAGTCAATATGATGGAGGTTGCCATTGATGATGCCTGTATGCGTATCATTGCCAAACGTCAGCCCACCGCCAGTGATTTACGCCTTATTATGGCGATTTCTAAAACTATCGCCGAATTAGAGCGTATTGGTGATGTGGCAGAAAAAATCTGTAAAACGGCCCTTGAGAAATTTTCACATCAACATCAACCACTGCTAGTAAGTTTAGAGTCCTTAGGCCAACATGCGATACAAATGCTCCATGATGTTCTTGATGCTTTCGCTCGTATGGACTTAGAAGAAGCTATTCGAGTCTATCGTGAAGATGCAAAAATTGATAACGAATATGAAGGTATTGTTCGTCAATTAATGACTTATATGATGGAAGATCCTCGCACTATCCCGAGCGTACTGACGGCATTATTCTGTGCTCGTTCTATCGAACGTATTGGCGATCGTTGCCAGAATATCTGTGAGTTTATCTTCTACTACGTTAAGGGTCATGACTTCCGTCATTTAGGGGGTGACCAAGTAGAAAGAATGCTGACAAAAAATGATGATAGTCATTCTGCTAATTAAATAATTTATTCACTCTCTTTACTCTCTGAAACAGAGGCATTATTTGCCTCTGTTTTTTTATTTATGTTTATAAAGTCACTATCTCTCCTTAACTTATTCTATAAAAGCATATCCATATCATTTTTTATTATTTTATGAACTTAGAACAACTTGATAGCGTGATAGGCAACATAACAATGAGAATACTTTTTTTGGGGTGAATAATGAAATTACGTGTTTTGGCAACGGCATTAATTGCTGGCTCAGTGCTTTTTTCTGGTCTGGCAAAAGCCGATAAATTAGACGATATAAAACAGGCAGGTGTGGTACGCATTGCTATTTTTGATAGTAACCCACCGTTTGGTTTTATCGATCCACAAACCAAAAAATTGGCAGGTTATGATGCAGATATTGCGAATGAAATTGCCAAAGATCTCGGGGTTAAATTGGAATTACGTCCAACTAACCCAGCTAACCGTATCCCACTACTTAGCGCTAAAAAAGTCGATTTAATTGCCGCCAACTTCACCATTACCGAAGAGCGAGCAAAACAAGTCGATTTCTCTGTACCTTATTTTGCTACTGGACAGAAATTTATCGCGCGCAAAGGCGTATTAACCAGCCCTGAGCAAATTGCGTCATTACGCATTGGGGCTGACAAAGGCACCGTACAGGAAATTACCTTACGTGAACGCTATCCTGAAACTAAAGTCATCTCCTATGACGATACCCCTCTTGCGTTTGCCGCATTACGCAATGGCAATGTACAAGCTATAACCCAAGATGATGCTAAATTAGTAGGGTTATTAGCTAATTTACCTGAGAAAATCAAAGCTGATTTTGAAATATCGCCCTTTAGTATTACACGAGAATATCAAGCCGTTGCCGCAGCTAAAGGTGAACAGCGTTTAATTAACGAGATTAATAACACGCTATTAAGATTAGAGAAAGAAGGCAAAGCAGACGAAATTTATAATCGTTGGTTTGGCCCAGATACTAAGTCCGCTCAACCTCGTGGTGACTTTAAGTTTGCCCCACTGTCTGAGCAAGCGCCTCAATCCTAATGGTAGAGCAAATAACGACTTAATTCATCGCGATGATTTATTGATAAAACACCAACCCCGCTACTGCGGGGTTTGGCGTCTACAATAGGTAATAATTATGTTTGCGCAGTTTCTTTCTCACTATCTTCTTGAGCCTCACTACTTAAGTTGGCTGTGGCAAGGGTTTTTAATCACCTTGCTTATCTCTTTCTGGACTATCATTATTGCCACATTACTAGGTTTTCTTCTCAGTGCAGCCTATGATAGCCATATCGCGCCATTACGTTGGTGTGCGGCCATTTATACTTCACTCTTTCGTAATACCCCATTATTGGTTCAGCTCTTCTTTTGGTATTTTGCTTCTGGTGAACTATTGCCACAAACGGCCATGATATGGCTTAACACCCCACATGAACTTTCTTTATTTGGCTTAACGCTCTCTTGGCCCTCTTTTGAATTTTTAGCCGGTATTATTGGGCTTACCTTTTACTCTGTACCTTTTATTGCCCAAGAGCTAAGAGCAGGAATACAAGGAGTCAGACAAGGCCAAAAATATGCAGCTTTAGCGTTAGGTTTAACCCACTGGCAATCCATGCGTTATGTCATTTTACCGCAAGCTTTTCGTATCGCCCTTCCGCCATTGTTGGGTCAATATATGAATATTATCAAAAACTCCTCTCTCACTATGGCCATAGGTGTCGCAGAGCTTTCTTATGCTTCAAGGCAAGTTGAAACTGAATCATTACGTACTTTTGAAGCGTTCGGCGTCGCCACCATACTGTATATCGCTGCCATTGCATTAATGGAAGCTTGGGGGCAATGGCATCAGCAACGAAAATTAGCGCAAGGATATTAATATGGACTTTACTGTTATTGCTGATAATTGGCAGTATCTACTTTTTGGCGCATATCCTGATGGGCCATTAGAAGGTGCGGCTTTAACTATATTTATTAGTGTGATCGCCGGTATTGTATCTATTATATTAGGGACGCTTGGGGGGATCGCTCTCGCCATGCTTAGAGGGGTATGGGTTAACTTATTTGCCGCTTTTTTAGGTTTTTTCCGTGCTATTCCGGTCATTATGTTGATTTTTTGGCTCTATTTTCTATTACCAGTGGTATTAGGAATGGAAATTCCTGAGATAACCACCGTGATCTGTGCTCTAGCACTTATTACCTCCTCTTATATCGCTCATGGTGTTAAAGCCGGTATTCTCGCTATTGGCAAAGGGCAATGGCAAGCAGGTTTATCGTTAGGATTTAATCGCTGGCAGACGCTTTGGTATATCGTGTTACCACAAGCATTACGTATGATGGTGCCCTCTTTTATCAATCAATGGATAGCCTTAATTAAAGATACTTCCCTCGCTTATGTTGTAGGTGTCGGTGAACTCTCATTCTTAGCAACCCAAGTTAATAATCGCAGCATGGTGTACCCGATGGAAGTTTTTTTATTTGTTGCCTTTATTTACTTTGTGCTCTGTTTTTCATTAGAGTTAATTGCCAACCGAGTGGGGAAATTATTTACCACCCAAAAAGAAAAACGCTCTTTTTGGCAATATGTTATTCCTAATAAAAAACCTTCACTGAGTGAAAAAATTATTTAACTTATTCGTCCCCTAATAATATTGATTAGGGGATTAAATAATAACCATCACAATGTCTTACTCCTTAAAATTTTTTAGTGCTTTTAAACGTAAGATCATATCAAATGCTAATATAAATTCCTGATAGAGTTTATTTCTCCGCTCAATAAAATAGAGATAAATAACTAAAGATAAACTCACCGAATAAATTAAAAAGAAATTTTCTTTTATATTCAGCAAATAGAATAATAAACAGAGTAACAATGTACCTAAAGGGATCAAAATCAGAAACCATAATACACGGCAAAATAGGCCTCTTTTTTTTACCTCAGCAAAATCTTCTTCAAAGCTATAACAAATAATCATCCCCATTAAGTAATTAATTTTACTCGCCTTCGACAAAAAAAGCATAATAAACAGAACACTGTATAAAAGAATAATTAATGCAACAATAAACTCAATATTAAGATAACCTTGCTCTAACGAGAAAGCAGCACTGTTCTGGAGCGGAAAAACAATAGGAAAATTAACAAGTAAACTTAAAAAAACCTCATTAACAATAAGATAGGATATGTTAAATTTTTTCTTCTCACGGCTATATAAAGAAAAGTTATTCAAATAATAAATTGAACAACTGACATAAAACTTGATCAAAAAATACATAAAAAACCATATCATTAATGGTGACAAGAAAAAACCAAGAAAAATAATAATATATATTTGACTATCAAAAATAATCTCTATTAAATAAGAGGTGACAAGAAATATTATTATAACCCCAATTATATAGCTTAACGAAAAAACAGTAAAATAACGTGATATTATCGTCCTTTTTGTCTCGCTTTTATTATTATTTTTTAAATAAAACTTTTCAGAAAAGAGACAGTATCGCCAATATATTCGCTCATTCATCATTGCACTGAGTAAAATGACAATAAAAATAGCAAAGTTACCCATAAATAATAACCAAAAACTTAACTCATTATAATTATTAATAAAGCATAAACTTAATACTATCGAGGCGATATAAATAGGTGTTAGCATAGTATAATGATGCGCTTGCATATAATAATGATAATTAGGCAACATAATCGCTCCTATATAAGATAATTAAATATAATCATTAACATGCAATATATTTTTATCTTTTAGCGTATGTGAATTTTTCGCTAAATAATACAATGACTTGCTATCACCAAGTTCAATAAAATTGTGATAGCCTAAATGACACCATAGCGCCATAGTTGCTGTCCATCTTACGGTTTCTGTGAGTTGATTAACTAAATTCTGTTTAATTGTCTCAATATCGCTAACAATCTCAGCAGAAACATTCATCACTAGGGGCTTATCTGGGATTGAAAAAGGGATTGTCTGTAAAAAGTGAGCAAGTAAATTTTTCCCTTCGCTCATCAATTCAGTGTGCCAAGCACCATTAACGGCTAATTTATTCGTTTCTATTTTCATATTAGCTAATTGATTAACAACCTTACGTACACTTGCATACTCCCCCCCAATAACTTGGTGAAGTTCACTGTTATCACAGCAAATATTCACCTTTGTTGCGAGATCTTGCTGGTCAATCAATGTTGATAACGTCTGATAAGAGCAATTTTTAACAACATACATTACCCCTTTGTTATTCTTAGCGAGCTGTTGCATGATAGATGCGCGATAACTAATTAACTTAAAGACAGATTCAAGTTCCAGTACGTTCGCCGCAAATAACGCTGAATATTCTCCAGCGCTGTGCCCTGAATAACCTGCCTCATTCACACAACAATGCTCACGCAGTAAATAAAGAGAAGCAATATTGATAGTTGTTAACGCCACTTGCTGATAACAGGTTTGTACCAATTTATTCATGGGCCCTTTTAAACAAACCGTCCTTACATCGAACCCTGCTATTTCACTCGCACAATTCCATACTTCTTTTATTGATGGAACGTCACGATATACCCTATTTCCCATACCTAAATAAGGCCTACCCTGACCTGGAAAAAATAAAATGCTCTCTTGATTTTGGTAATACTTTTTCTCTCTCAATGGCATAGACCATACTCCTAAATAGTAATATTATTTTTTTGATAATTCTTTAAATAGTGGCTAACTTTAAAAATAGAGTTACACGAAGCGATTGTTGCGGAAAAAAATAATAATAGAGGGATTTTAAACATAGCATCATATTGCCATAGCCAAGGGATCATCAATGAATAGCTATTATTATCAGATAAAGAAATATTGATTTGTTTCAAATTAATCAACCAAGATAATAGCTGATGAATTAATAATATCGTTATAGAAATTGTTATAGTCATAAAAATAGCCAATAAAATAAACAATCGAGAAAAACTACCTCGCCAAATACCTAATCGATTAAATTCGAACAGATCACCAATAGCTTTTTTGATCGTGATGATAATGATTTTATTTACTGAAAAATAATAATAAATAGCAATAATGCTATACAATAATAGCATTGACCACTTAAAGAATGTCACAATAGAAATAATATAACTTTGTCTCTCAATAACAGGGATCACTTGCAAATTTAAAGATTTTTCTTTATTAATCCTTGTTATTTTAGCTATTACGCTATCCATATCATACACATTTTTTAATAGAATATTTATTTTCGAGACACTTTTAATTTTTTTTATATATTGTAGTGTTTCTAATGGAACTTTGATCATGGCATAAGGATAACTATTTATTTGTGTGTTAAAAATACCACGTACATAAGTTGGTAATACCATTTTTTCATTATTATGAATAAATACAACATTAACTAAATCCCCATAGTTTATATTTATAGCATCAGCAATAAACTTATCTATCGTGATCTCAGTTCTTCTGACATGAGACAATTCACTCCCTGAAACAGTTAGATCGTATGCTCCGATGGTTAATAATGACTTAGGCTCGATGGCTAGGCCAGAAAACAATGCTGTTTTTTTATTGATAACATTTTCTATCATGCCTGAAAAAATAATTTGTGGTGAAATTACCTGAATTTTTTCTAATAACTGATTATCATAAGTTAATAAATGGATGATTTCTTCAGCATTGGTTATTTCCAAATAATCTTTCTTATCAGTAATATCCTGTTTATTATCTATTTTATAAATTTCGATATGCCCTAAATTGGAATATGCTACTTGCTCTTTGAGCAGTAGCGTGAGGTGATGATAAACACCCTCCAAAATCGAGATGGCGACACAGAGTAAAACGATAAAACATAAATTTCGATAAAAATGGCTAAGGGTTATATAAAGTAACCCTAATGTGTATTTGATATAAAACCAAGATAATGAACTAGAAAGTAATACTATCAAAATAAATATTGAGATGAATATAATAATATTTTCCATTAATCACTCTCTAATGTTATTGGTTGAATAACCGCGGTCTTTTCAATAGATAACCAAGGAGGAACGCTAGTGAAACTATATCGAGCAATTTTTTTACTCGCTTCATTTTCTTTAAGTAATTGATCCATGATCTTTTTTGCTTGTGTCACTTGCTCACAACTAAATAGTGCACGCGCATACATATAATTAATCATAGGTATAAGTTCACTATTGATATTAATATTCTCAAGTAATTGCTGACTGTCTTTTTTAGCCACCACACAGCGCCCTAAATAACGAGGTGTAAAAGCATCCATTCTTAATCTTAGATAGATCAACCGCCAATTAGTTGGATTTTGTTCAACAACCTCATCAAGATAAAAAAAGGCCTTTTTTATTGTCTGTGCAGCCTGAGAATAAGCTTTATTTTTATGATAATAAGCGGATAAAAATACACTGACATAACCATAAATGACTTTATCAAATGGATGATCAACTTGTTTTATACTGTATTCTAACTCTGAAATTAATGAGGTCAATTTATCACTGGCAGTAAATGTATTCAGTGATATAAATAATAAAAAACGTTTATCGCTATTTTTAATGTCTATTTTACTCTCTACTTGCGAGAGCAATAGAGAAATTATTATTAAAATAATACCGATACAATTAAGTTTTCTCCCCATCATATAACTCTCCATGTTTAAGCGTTATAATTTTATCTACAGTCATGTTTAGATGATTACAATTAGTGATTAATAATATTGGTATAGATAAATCTTTATGTACTTGTGATAATAATTGGATAAAATAATCAAAGTTATTCTGACTGAAACAATCATTATTATAATTAGCAATGATACACTTAGGTTTTTTCACTAAAGCTCTGCTAAAGGCAACCTTTAGCAATTGATCTGTTGATAACGATTTTGGGGTTTTATTATAGAGTTTCTCTATGCCCATAGATTTAAGTGTATTTATAATATTATTCTTTAGCTTTTTTTTATCTTTATGATCGACTACTGAATAATAAATATTATCAAATACATTACAATGATTAAAAAAGTAATTTTCTTTGAAAACAAAACCGATCATTCTATTCCTTAATAAAGCTCGCTGCTTTTCATCTAGAATATTTATATAGTTACCTAAAAAATAAGTATAACCAGTATATTGAATATCAACTCCTGAAATAATATCAATCAATGCATTCTTTTCATTCTCTTGTTGATATTTTATTAATGTAAAATGCTCATTATTAATATCGAATGTGAGATTTTTAAAAATTATTTCAGCGTTACTTTTATCATGATTAAATTTATTAATATTTGTTAGTGAAAATAATGCTATTTGGCGTGCTTTTGTTATTCCATACATAAAATACCTTATTATTGTTTCCAACAATCAACCAGCCAAACACCATTTTCTCCATCAAATGCACTCAAAAGGTAATGAGAGGCACTATCTGCTGCTTTTTGTAAATGATCGAACATAAGAGCCGGTGTGATAAATCCACTATCACCATAAAGACGATTTAAAAAATAGCAATTAAGATTAACAGGTAATGCTGTGAATGCGGTTTCAAGCATAGAAATATATTTATAAGTCAGTAACGCAGTTATATAAATTGAACCCGTCTGTTTATTAATACAACGGTGCCAATTTTTAACTAATTGCTTTATTGCTTTTTTTCTATTTTGACTCATAGAAAAATAATGATTGATAGAAATCGAAATATCTGAACACTGTTTTTTATTGATAATGATGCAGGCGACTCTTTCAATACTATTTATATTTTCCAATGTATTAGGCTTGAAAAAAAGGGTTATCGGTTGTCTTTCTATTTCACTAAAAGATAAAATTGGTACAGCCCGAAAACCACCACAAATAAATATATTATCAAGTAAATCACTATTAATGAGTTTTTGTGCTAATAATAGTGCCGACATCATACCATTACGTTCACCTCTTATTTTGCAAGAGAAATTTTTTATACTGTATTTTTTTACGATATTTCTAGGAATAATATTAAGAGTAAACACATCCCTTAAACTATCTATCTGTTCGAAAGCCGTTAGCTCTCCCCATGCATCAATATAAATCAGTCCATTTCGCTCTTTTTTTAAGAGGAATTGTGATTTTGTATCTAATTGACCAACAGCATGATCGACCACATGCTCTATTGCAGATAGGTAAGGACGACAATTTGTTTTTCTTATTCCTTCACGTAGATACATATCATGATTGACCCCATAGCGTTGGAAACTCCAACTTTTTCCTGCGCTTTTTTTACCCGCTAAACGTAACATATGAGATTCCCATACGTTATACCATGAAGGAATAAAAGGGATCAGTGGCTCCTGTGGCTCAAAAAAAGCATAAGCGGCTAAATTAATAGCACCAGTGGGTAATAATCGCCTCATCCTTGCTCTCCATTTGCGATTAATAACATGGCAATAATAGAGCCATCCATACCTAAGCCGATTTTTAAAATAGGTTTAGCGCTATAGTTCACACACTCTTGATTAGTGAGGAAATTAACCTCCATTCCATCATCTATTGGATAATGTGTAGTTGAGGGGATCAATCGATTATTTTTTAATGAATCAGCTATAATCATTAAATCAATAATACCAGAGCAATTAGAAATATAACCTATCTGCCCTTTATAGCTAATAATAGGAATGGGTTGTTTAAATATGTTAGTAATAGCTACCGTCTCAGCTTTATCACTAATAATCGAACCATTACCATGAATAAAAATAGCACCAATATCACTTGGTAAATAATGACTAAGATCGAGAAGCTGAGAAATCACTTTTGATATCGTATAAAAGTTAAATAATGTGCCTCCCATTGTCCGTTCAGCATTACTTTGCATAAAAACGGAATGATAGATATAAGCAGGTGCAAGATATTGTCTCGAGTTTATCTGTTGTTGGCTTTCTAAAATCATCACGGCATAACCATCTGATAAGGTGACCCCATCACTGTATTTACTCAAAGGTTGAGCGTGCGCTTCAACTAACATGCCTTGGCTATCCATAAAGGCTATATCTTGTAAAAGTAAGCTATTCCACGACAATACTATTACAATATCCGCCATATCTTGGCTTATTTCATTATGTCCTATATGCACAGCCATTAACGCAGAATTACTGGCACAATAGATAGGAATAGGTGGGAAATCTAACTGATATTCAGCCCACAATTTATTCGCTAATTCATCCTGTGCAAAAGAGGCTGCATGGAGTGATTTTATCTGTGGAGAATATTGAACATCTTCGGCATCGTTTTTATCATAAAACCCTTGGTAATCCATAAAATCAGCTCTAGGCCCATGACCTGCAAGATACATTATGGTACGTGAAGCGCGAAGCTTTTCTAGGGTGATATTAGCCCGTTTTAAACTGTTATGAATTAATCGCGTTAATATCTCAAAATGATCATTGGGAATATTTTGATAGGGGATCACCGCCGGATTATGATTAAATTTAAAATATTCTACAAAATAATCATCAGAGAAGTATTTCTCTGTTTTAATTGTTCTTTTTAATAAGAGTTGTTCAGAAAGTTGTTCAAAATTTACTATTGAAGGTAAATTAAGTTCCCATCCACTTATCGCAACATTTTTCATAACGGTTTCCTGATGATAATTGCATAGTGGTTACATCCTTCTGATGAACCAAGAACTAAAGCAGTTTCTATCTGCTTATTAATCGGTTGGGTAACAAAATGAATATCATCAGCTATAAAACTTTTTGTATAAGGAATAGGTATTATCGTGTTGCTTTGCATCATATGAATCACTAAAGAGATCGCCAATATCCCAGCGCATGATTCAACTAAACCAAAAAAGGCATTGTAATTAACTACTGGTACATGATTTGCCGCTTGATAAAATAGTTGCCGAATCGCACGGATTTCAACTTCATCATTCTCTTTATTACCATCACTGGTACCACAGATAATATCAATATCTTGGCAACTGAGTTGCGCCTCAGATAATGCTTGTTGGATAGCCTTACATAAGGCGGCCACTCTATCAGTAATATTTTCGTCTACTAAAAAAGTATTATCATTCGCTTTACCGTAGCCAATAATTTCAGCATAAATTTTAGCGCCTCGTTGCTTGGCATACTCTTTATCTTCAAGAAATAACATCCCTGCCCCTTCTCCGGGGATATAGCCGGCACTTGCATTAGAATAAACCTGATAATCTGTCGCATTCTTGGTCAGATTAACTTTCTTACTCATCGCTTGAAAATAGAGTGAAATAGAACTGAAGTGCTCATCTGCCCCTCCGACAATTACCTGAGGTTGTAGATCTTGCCTGATAATTTCATAACCATAAGTTAACGCTCCTAATGCAGCATTAACCCCTGTTGCCAATGTCGTGGTATAACCTTTTATTCCCTCTGTGATGGCACAAAATGTCGGTACTGCATTCATTAAAGTACCAGGAAATTCTGATGTTCTTACTTTTTGCGGATCAGGAATTAAACTTTGTAAATAACGATTAACGGTACTTTGTGGCCCTTTTGACATTCCAACAATAAAACCTAAGTTATCACCATCACGTTTAATTTTGCGTCCAGCATTAGCAAGTGCTTCATTTAAAGCGAATAAAGCATAAGTCCCGCTAGGAATAGCTTTTCTTGGATCATAATAACGTAATGTTTTTTTCGGATTAACGTCAGTGATAGCATGATAACAGGCGTTATTTTTTAAGCGATGATCAATGTCGAGATCAAAATAAGGATGTCCTAACGATTGCTCAAAATCATTATCTTTTATGACAACAGACATCAAGTTGTCGATATCTTTCTGCACATCACTCGCAAATACGATAGGTTTTAATGTACCTGTTTTATCTCCTGCCGAAATCGCTGTTATTATCTCCATTACATTATTGCCAATAGATGTAATCGCCCCCACTCCGGTAATAACCACTTTTTTAGCTTTATATTCCGTCGGTGTTTTATCTGTAATATAAGGGCTTGCGATAATAGAGCAGTTATTTCCTCCAAAAGCATAATTATTCTTCATAAAAAATTTTACTTTTTTATCTTGAAAGAAATTCGGTACATAATTTAAATCACAGCTATGCCTTGGCTGAGTGAAATTTAATGTAGGGGGAAGTTTGTCTTCTGCTAAACAAATAAAACACGCGATGATTTCAACAATACCCGCAGCACCAATATTATGACCAACATAAGATTTTGTTGAACTTAATGGGATATGATAAATATTAGGAAACACTTTTTTCATCGACATGGTTTCAATGCGATCATTTGCTTCAGTACCTGTACCATGCACATTTATATAATCAATATCATTAGGAGTAATACCCGCATTATCCAGTGCTTTATACATAACTTGCACTGCACCATTTCCTCGAGGATCAGGGCTAGTTTCATGGTAAGCATCACAAGATGTCGCGTAAGAGACAATTTCACCATATATTGTCGCACCACGTTCAACCGCATGTTGATAATCTTCTAATACTAACGCTCCTGCACCTTCACCAATAGACATACCAGGAGTACCTGAAAATGGGGAAGTTGGTGTTGTTTTCATCACATTAAGGGCATAAAAACCCGCAAAGGTAGGAAGATAAATGGGTTCTGTTCCGACCGCTAGCACAACAGGATTTTTGCCATTTTGGATATAATCATACCCCATACCTATCGCGTTAGGGCTTGCGGTACAGGCCGTCGCCACTAATTCAAGACCACCACGTAAGCCAAGTAGACTTGATACACTCGAACAGCATGATGAAAATCCACCGGATAAAATGGCTTTTTTTATCGAAAAATCATCAATATGTTGTTCAAATAATGGCAGAAAGGCTTCCGTTCCTGCTGAAGAGACGCCCACGATCATCGCGGTATTATCTAAAATAGACTGATTATCTATTAAGTTTGCTTGTTGTAATGCCTCATTGCAGACTCGATATGCCCATAATGCCGCATTATCTAGTGATCGAGCGATATGCTGCGGTATATCTGAATAATCTAATGCCATCTCAATCTCAGATGCATTGGCATTTTTAAACCATTTTAAATAGCGTTGGCTTGGCTTAATATTACATTGTCTATTAAAAAGAACCTGTTTAAATTGAGGCACATCTTTAGCTAAAGATGATAAAACCCCCATTCCGGTTATTACAACCCGACGGCGTCTACTATTCATGTTAATTCCTATATAATATTTATTATTTTTAATAAATATTTTTGCTATAAATTTAATCTTTCATTATTGATGTCTTTCAAGATAACTATCTTCGGTTGGATTAATTATTAAACTTGAATTATTAACAAAGGGAATACTCGTTGTGATAAAATCAATATCACCATAAGCCGTTTTTATTTTATAGTCATCAATATCAACGTAAGCAAATTCTCGTTTTAATAATATTCTAGCAATATGTTCTTTTAATATAAAAGAGTATCCCACTTGAATAACTACGCCTATTTGTTCATTTTGGTAATAGATTGCATCGCCTTGTAAAATTGCAGCATTCTGAGGCATATTAATTATTCTTGCGCCCACTATTTTCTGATCTACCCCATTATCGGCACGTTGTTTTATTGCATCTTGACCAATAAATGCATCTTTATCGTAACTAATCGCCCATTGCATCTGTAACTCAATAGGACAGCGACTAAAAGGATTAATCACTTGAGGCTCCCAACAAGGATTTTCTAGTCGTATATTTTTTAAATCATCAACCCCACCAATCTTTAAATCAAATTTCTCAGATAAAGTGCATAAATGTCGCCAAATAGACATTAACTTCTCTTCATCTCCCATAATGTGATAACAATATTCACCGTGTTTACCAACACGCATAGTAATGACATCTTCATCAACATACATAAACTCATGAAAAGGTAATCCAATAATATCCATACCGACGATTTCAGATAAAATTTCCCAAGCATAGGGGCCTTCCAGACAGATCATACGCCAATCTGGAGTAAGAGAAGCGATAGCATCAATTTGGTAGCATTCACCCCGTTCATCTTGCTTATCTAATACTTTTTTTATCTGCTGGCATATGGCATCACTATTCATCCACTCTGAGATTAAAAAATAGTGTTCATTATCACATAGTACATAGGCATCACTTATTATTTTCCCTTCTTTATCTAGCAACAATGTATAAAGTAGTTGTTCATCACGAATAGATGAAATGTCTGCAGAAATAAGATAATTGAGTAACCGCCAAGCATCTTCACCAGAAATTTTAACCATGCCATAATGAGAAAAGTCTGTCATTAATATGCTATTTCTTACCGAGAAATAAGCCTCATGTTCATTAGTATAACGTTTGGGAAGTGTCACTCCATTATATTCACCGAATAATACATTCGCTTTATTTTCCATTTCAAAGTATTTCATAACATCTCCAATAAATAAAAATGATATAACTTAATTATTATTACTCTCATTTTTTTCTTGTTTTTCTCGCTGTTTATTTAAAATAAAGGTTGTTAGGCTATTTATTGTTCTCATATAAGAAGGATCATCACCTTCTGTTACTTGAATATTAAATTCATCATTAAGAAAGACAATAATCTCTGTGGCATCAACAGAATCTAATTTTAAACCACTACCAAATAACGGAGTATCATCATCTATTTGATTAATACTCTTATTTAAATTGAGTCGTTCAATAAGCCCTTCTTTGACTCGCTTTAACATTTTTTTTCTTTGTTCAATTTTTTCATTTAACTTATCGTCATTTTCCATACTATTAATATCCTAATTTTTATTTTGTTCAGAATGATTATATTCTCTGAAATTAACTATGGTGCCATTAGCAATAATTTTCTTTCCCACTCTTGCCTCAACAGAATAGTGTTTAAAATTGCTTTTATCAGAAAATAATAGAATGCTTGTTATCTCTATGGTATCTCCTGGGTAAGCAGCATTTTTATACCTTAAATTTTGTGAGGCCAATACACCGGAAACTTTTCTTCGATGCTGAATTAAAATTCGTTCTGATCTCGGCTCATTAAGGGCTTTGGCTATTTCTTTAAATGTAGTTAATTCAATATTGTGTTCTATTTTATAAATTGAACAAAAGTCATCAATAAAAGATAAATACTCACTCGTTTGACCAAAGATTTCCGCCACCATAACCCCTGGCATAACAGGGTCGGTTGGAAAATGTCCTAATAAATAGGGATCATTAAAGGTGACATGTTTAATCGTTTTGATAATAGGTTTTTCACTAGGGACAAAATCGACAATCCTATCAACCATAATGGTCGGTTGTCGCCATGCGCCTAATTTTAAAAATAGTGTAGGAGGCAATAACGATTGATTATAGAGACTCATAAGGGTTACCTCTCATCGCATCACCATCCCACCATCAACGATTAATGTTTGCCCAACAATATAGCTGGATGCCTCGGAGCTTAAAAATACAATGGTATTGGCAACTTCAGCACTTGCTCCCAATCGTTGTAATGGAATAACCGATTTAATATGACGTACGACTTGGCGTGACACTTTTTTGACCATGTCAGATTCAATCATACCCGGTGCCACCGCATTGACTCGAATTCCTTTACCTGCCAACTCTGCAGCCAACGTATGAGTAAAACCTATAATTCCAGCCTTAGCGGCGCTATAGTTACTTTGCCCAATACTTGGAACAATCCCTGCAATAGAAGCAACATTAATAATGGTCGCTTTTTCTGCCGATCTTAATAAAAGCAATAACTGTTTAGTAAATTGACAAGTCCCTAATAAATTGGTTTTAATAACATATTCAAATTCACTTATATTTATAGCAGAAAATAATTCATCTTTAATTACACCTGCGTTATTGATTAATATATGAATAGCATTAGCATATGCCTTTAGTTTATCTAAAAAATCATGAATTGATTTATCATTATTGATATCACATTGTAATATATATAAGTGCTGACAATATTCACTCTCTTTTTTTAACTTATCTAAGTTATTTCTATTTTGGTGATATAATGCATAAACATGACACTGCTGTTCAAGGTATTTCTGGCAAATTGCAATACCTATATCACCATTAGCTCCTGTAACAATCACATTCTTATTCTTTAGATCAGAATATATAAACATAATAAAACACCTATAAAAGCATCAATTAAAAATTGCAACAGCGACAGCATAATGATCACAATGAGAAATACTTAATAATGATTGGGTTATTTTTTTCTGCTTTAATAAATTAGAAAAATGGCCTGTAAAAAAATAACAAGGTGCGCCATATTCATCATGCCTTATTTCAATATCATGAAATAAAATTCCCAAACGAAATCCTGTACCTATTGCTTTTACAGCGGCTTCTTTAGCAGCCCAAAACCCTGCAACACGATGATAATTTTCATGAATTCTACCGATACTGTTTCTTTCATATTCAGTTAATAATCGCTGAGTTAACGGTTCACCACTTCTACATATTGCAATAGCCACCTTTTTTATTTCTATAATATCAGTTCCTATTCCCATATTATTTCATACTCAAGATGGTGTATCCTTTGATCTATGAGCGACAAAATATCGCTCATAGATAGGCTAAAATGTTATTTATTTAACGGCCCGACAACTTTACCTTTATTAGTAAAAGTGCCTTTATTATCGATAGTAATACTTTCTCTACCAACAATAATACCTGATTTTTCATTAGTAATATTCTCACCAGAAATAGTCGTGTCTTTTATTGAATTAAGAATACCGCGATTAATAATATTTCCTGTCACACCTAATTCGAAACTATTTTTACCTGACATAATACTATTGCTGGCATTGGTATATTTACCATTTATATTTACACGTAAATGTTCTACACCAGAAATGACGCCATTGTTTTCAAAATCACGATTAACCGTCACTTCAGTATCACCACTCGACGCAATAACACCTTTTAAGGTATTACTTTCAACCGAACCTGTACTGTTATTTTTCAGTGTATCGGTTTGTAGTGTTAATTTATCCTGGCCAAACAATGTGCCTTGTGAATTGGTAAAGGTGCTTGTCACTACAGAGGCATTTTTATGTGATGCAATAGTACCACTGGTATTATCAACAGAGGTGAATTTAAGCTCCATATCCCCATTTTCTGTTACAATACGTCCTTTATTACTCACTAATTTATTACCGCTTAATTTCATTTCGCCTTTACTAATTAATCCCCCTTTCTGATCAGGTTGCCCCAGATAAAAGCCCATTTCTGTTTTGAAATCTAAACTGCTGTTATTCGTCAGTTCTGGTGTATCAATCTCTAATTTCTGTTCAGTGATCACAAATCCTGATGTGTTATTAAATTTATCTGTTTTAAAATAAATAGCGTCTCCTTTAATAACACCTTTATTATTATTTATATAAGGCGCACTGATGGTGACACTATCGCCTTCTAAGTAAAAAACACCAAAGTTATTATCTAATGTCTGGGAGAAAGTCACATTAGCACCGGTTTTAGATGCTAAGCCACCATAGAGGTTTTTGATCTTATCACTACTAAATGTCAAGTACCCCCCTGATTTTATATGTCCCCATTTATTGGTAATGTCGCCTTTATTAGTGAAGTTCATATCGCCATCGGTGGCAATAATCCCTTGGTCATTATTCAGTCCAGCAATATTAACTGTCATACCATCCAGACCACTAAGAATACCTAATGAATCATCGCTAGCAGTATCTGCAGTCATGCCGGTATTTTTCAGCGCCTTACCATTAGTATCAATTTCAACACGAGTAACTGAGCGTAGGCGGCTATGGGTATTATTCATTGCGCCACTATTAATACTAATATCCCCTGACGCATCAATATAAGCATCAATATTCTTGAAGTCTTTTAGGTTAGTATTAATATCAATGACACTTTTAGAATTGATTTGACCCTCTTTATTATTAAATAAGCCACTATTAATTTTAATACCATTAGTAGCAGAAATACCGACGCCTTCACCGACCGTTGCAGTATTCGTTATTGGTTTACCGTTTGTCTGAATATCTAATTTATCTTTACTTGCAATATAGGAGGCATTGTTTTTAAATTCACCACTATTGATAGTTACATTTCCATCAGCAGAAATATTACCACCAGAGATATTATCAACTTTTGCTTCTTTTGTTTCTATTGAGATAGTTTTAGTACTTTGTATTTCACCAGTACTATTTGTAACACCTTTATCGAAAGCAAAATAGATATCCCCCTCAGATAAGAAGTTACCTTTATTATTATCAAGTGCACCGCTATGAATAAGCTCGATCCCCCCCCCCAGCAGTTTCAACATTACCATTATTTTTCAGTGGTGAGTTAGCTTCAGTACCTATAAATTTTAGCGATGAGCTTCTCACTCCTGCATTCTTGACTATCTGCAAACTATATTTACTAGCAACGCCTGTTGGCTTTTGTGCAACCACCGTATTATCTTGTGCTTTAACTTCATTAGCGCCAGTTATCACATTCACATTAATACCAGATGCATCAAGAGGCGTTTCAATAGAAACATTGCGGGCAATTAAATCAATCTGTTGCGCACTTTTATCAAAAGTGGCATTACCTTTAACAGTAATATTCCCTTTTTCCACTTTATAACTATCAACGGTATCATTTTGTGTATTCACTTTCCCAGTAGTCAACACAACACGGTCAGCACTAAGAAAGTTACAGCTACTACAAATAATTCCAGCAGGATTAGATAAAATAACCCGTGCTTTTGTTCCGGCCACCTCAACAGGGCCATTTAACGTAATGGCTTTTTTAGCATTAACCTCAAGAGTAATCTCTTTTGCCGCACCGCTAGATAAATTACTATTACCGTCAATATGCCCCGATAATTGAGTATCAGCACCATCAGGACTATTATTTAATATTAATCCTGCTTCAGAAACATCAAAACTGGTTAATGAATTACTGGAATAGCCATTAATCGCTGCGGCAATATTAAGAATATCAACACTACTATTTTTTTGCTGTTGTTGCACAACAATATGAGCAGACGGATCAGCCTGTACTACAGTCGCCATATTTAACGTTGATAATACAGAGAAAACTAATAAATTAATTTTAAAAGAAACAATTTTTTTCCTATTCATTATAATTACCTTATATTAAGCAAAAAAGTTACTTAAATAATAAAATCTCTCTTTATTTAAAAGATCTATTAAGCACTAACAGGTGACAAATAAAATATAAAACAAAAAATCGATTGAAATTTACTGGTGAATTAACTTTAGAGAAATATATTTATTTGGCAATAGGAAAGCATATTCATAATTAATTAGATCCAGAACTAAATAAAATGAAAACAATATAAATAATTACTCTAATAAAAATAATACCAATAGAGATGTCATTTTATTTCTAATAACAAGACTTATTACTATAGGTATTAATGCTTAATTAAAACCTATACCTCCTTTATCTCTATAACACTTTTTCGTGATATGTTCGTCTTAAAACGCAATCGATTACTTTTTAGGTGCAGTTTCTAATTTATTTGTGTAGGATAAAGCGAAAAACATTTTTTTTGGGATCTTTTGTCTATGAGCATGTCATCACCAAATTCTGCTCCGCAGAGTTTGCTCCAACGCCTGTTTAAACTTCAGGAACACGGCACCACGGTTCGCACAGAACTGATCGCCGGTGTCACCACTTTTTTAACCATGGTTTACATTATCTTTGTTAACCCACAAATTCTTGCTGCAGCCCATATGGATATTAAAGCAGTGTTTGTTACTACCTGCTTAATTGCCGCGTTCGGTAGTATTTTAATGGGACTGGTGGCTAATCTACCCATCGCCGTCGCACCCGCGATGGGTCTAAATGCCTTTTTTGCCTTTGTCGTAGTAGGAGCGATGGGGTATTCATGGCAAGTGGCCATGGGCGCTATTTTTTGGGGCGCAGTAGGTCTCTTTTTGCTTACTCTCTTTCGTATACGCTATTGGATAATAGCGCATATTCCGCTTAGTTTGCGTGTTGGGATCACCAGCGGTATCGGTCTGTTTATTGCCATGATGGGCCTAAAAAACTCTGGGATCATTATTCCTAACAACGACACCATTGTGACTATCGGTAATTTTGCCTCCCACAATGTGTTATTAGGTGCACTAGGCTTTTTTATTATCGCCATCCTTGCGGCTCGTAATATTCATGCGGCAATTCTCATATCGATTATTATCACTACGGTGATTGGCCTGTTATTAGGGGATGTTCAATATCAAGGTATCTTTGATATCCCCCCTTCTATTGCTCCCGTTGTAGGGCAGGTTGATATTGTTGGCGCATTAGATATTGGCTTGTCTGGGGTTATCTTTGCTTTTATGTTGGTTAACTTATTTGACTCATCCGGTACATTAATTGGTGTCACCGATAAGGCGGGTTTAACAGACGATAAAGGTAAATTCCCACGAATGAAACAAGCGCTCTATGTAGATAGTTTAAGTTCTGTCGCAGGCTCCGCCATGGGGACATCATCTGTTACCGCATTTATTGAAAGTACCTCGGGTGTTTCTGTTGGTGGTCGTACCGGATTAACTGCAGTTGTGGTCGGTATTCTTTTCTTACTCGCCATTTTCTTATCACCACTGGCTGGCATGGTGCCAAGCTACGCTACCGCAGGGGCATTAATTTACGTCGGGGTGCTGATGACCTCCAGCTTAACGCGCGTAAAATGGGATGATTTAACTGAATCCGTACCAGCGTTTATTACCGCCGTGATGATGCCATTTAGCTTTTCTATCACCGAAGGTATCGCCCTTGGCTTTATCGCCTATTGTGTGATGAAAGTAGGTACTCTACGCTGGAAAGAAATTAATCTCTGTGTGGTGATCGTTTCACTGTTATTTATTCTAAAAATATTATTAATTGATACTCACGTCATTGATTTAAATAATTTATTTTAATATTTAATAAATTAATTTATTGATAATAAAAAAAGCACCAATAATATTCATTACTGGTGCTTTTTATTATCTTAAATTACTTAATATAAGTTGGTAGCAACAAACCAAAAATAGCGGAATCAGACACTTCATCACCAACAATCCAGCGTTGCTTTAAATAGCCTTCTTGCTCAAAACCAAGCTTGGTTAATAATGCCCTAGAGGCTTGGTTATCGGGATGTATATCCGCTTCTAAACGGCGTATTGATAGATGTGTTCTTAAATAATCAATAAAAGCAATCATTGCCTCATACATCAACCCTTTTCCTTGAAAGGCGTTATCAAGACAATAACCAATTTCACCACGGCAAGAATGGAGATGATGATTGAAGAATACACACATGCCAATAAGTTTATCTGTTGCTTTATCAATAATGGCTAAACGCAGATATTCCTTACGCTCCATATGCGTAATATCCTGAATAATATCTTCCTTCGCTTGTTGTATATTTTGCCAAGGAAGATGGCTCCAATAACGAGTAACCTCAGGAGAGCTCATAATCTGGAACCACTCTTGAGCATCCTTCATGGCAAAAGAGCGTAATAATAATCGCTCTGTTTCAATACGAATATCAGCATAACGCATTTTACAACTTCTCTGATTGCTGTTTAGGCGAGACAAAAGCGATACATACCGGCTCCGCCAGTGCATCGGGCTCAGAGCGAAACATGACCTCTTGAGTATCTGCTATTTTTAAACTCGGCCAATATTGTAATCCCGCATCGAAATGGGCTTTATCACAGTAATACCCCACAGGGCCAATCAATAAGACACCTTTGTCCTCTAATTGCGCCAACGTAATATGACGGTTATAAATATTAGGGGGCTGAACATCTTTCTCGACAATCCAGGGTTGGGCTGATAGCGGTCTATCTTTGCCATAAAAAGTGACCCACTCATGCATATACTCACCCCCTACATAAGATAAAGGCTGATGATAATGCTGATGCCAAGCATTCTCGACATCTTGTACAAAGGTTTTAACACCAATAAACTTTTGACCCGCATTACGCACATTAGCAGCTTGTACTACCGTATAACCAGATACCACTAACATACCAAAAACCGCTAAACCATATAACACACCACGTAATGAGCGCTTAGGTATGACACTAATTGAGCCGACAAAAAGAGCGGTAGCCACTGACATAAAAGGTTGTAACCACTCAGTGATACGTCCCCCTTCATGGAAACTAAACCAAATAAAAATAATCGCTAATGGGAATAGCAAAATAAAATTCAATAATTGACTATCTTGAGAAGTACGCCAACTAACTCGCCCACCATAAAGACGTACAATTCCCCACATTAGTAGCACTGGATAGAAAACCGTTAAAGCGGCACGTAACGTACGTAAATTAAAACGTGCTTCTATTTGTGAGTCGACCCATTTAAAGGCGGCAAAGTCGTTTTGCCACAACCAAATAAAATTAGGTATGACAAACGCCAACCAGATAGCTATCGCAAAGTAAAAATAAGGGGAGCGATAGCTTTGACGAACTTTAGGTACTAATACGCTTAATAAGAATACCGCACCAATCAGGGCTAATGAGGAGTATTTCCCCATAGTAGCCACCCCCATCACTACAGCGAATCCACACCAATATTTGGGGTTGTCATTGATCGCGCATAAAAAGAAATAGAGCGCCCAAGGCCAGCAACCCACTAAAATATAATTATCGTTATAAGGAATGATATCGAAATTAATAATTCCTGATAAATTTAAACCTAACATGGCAAACCAAGCTAGGTGATAATTTTTGGTTAACTTATAGGCTAAGTTCCAAACACCTAATAAGCCGATGGCTATCATCACAAAGTGGATAAAATACCAATAAAAGCTAAAATCAATACCACCATAAATGGCTGGCCACATAATAAAACCAACAAACCAAGGGTTTTTAGGTGAGCCCCAACCGCCATTAGTACCCCAGTTAACCGCTTCTACGGCATCATAAGGTACGGTGGGATCAAATAAATAGCTGACGATAATCCATAAAACCGCATAACCAATTATCCACCAATAAACTGGTTTGCGTAATCGAGCAAATGATAATGTCATAATAAACAGAATGTTAAGTTAATTAGTTTAAATTTATAGTTAATTGCTATCACAATACAGTAAAGTATAGTAAACCGAGCGCTACATTGTACGTGAGTAAATATTAAATTGTCTTAAATTCGTGCTTTTATCGCAAAATAGTTTCTGATAGATTGCGCAACCAATAAGATCACAAATCGAGTTACCATTATGAATATGATTAAAAGAAAACCCGCAGCTAAAACGCGTAAAAAAACACGTGAAGAGCTAAATGCAGAAGGACGTGAACGTAAGCGCCAGAAAAAGCATCGTGGCAATCCTGCTGGTAACCGTCAGCAGGAAGCGATGAAAAAAGAGCAAGCGCAAACCAATGAACAGAAAGATCCACGTATTGGTAGTAAAAAACCAATTCCACTCATCGTGGATAATCAGGCGCCTAAAGTAGATAAGAAAAAATCCGCGCCAACAAAAATGGAGCCTATGCGCTTATCGTTAGAAGAAGAGTTAGCACTCTTAGAGAATGATACTCGTTTAGATGAATTACTCTCTCGTCTGGAAGAAGGGGGTAAACTCAATCCTGAAGAGCAAGCTTATACTGAAAAAACCCTTGATCGCATCGATGCGTTAATGGCGGAATTAGGCATTGAGTTTGAAGAAGATGACGATGAAGAAAAAACAGAAGATATTATGCAGTTATTAAAAGGTAAGTAATTTATCGTTACCCTATCTTAATCTGACAGATACCAAATATATATTGGTATCTGTTCATTTCCTTTCTCTCTATTTTAAATAGTCATAATTAGAAATTATGATTTTTTATTTAAATTTATTTTTTAAATAAAAGCTCAGACAACTCTATCTATTTCTTATTAAATAACCCTGATATTCTATTTTTCTTCTTTTAATATACGAGTAATAATAAGTATGGATAATAAACAACACTATTTAGATATCGCCGCAGGGCAAGGAAAAAAAGAGCCCTCTCGTATAGTGGCATTCCCTGCACAGCCACTAAACTATGCATTGATAGAACAACGCCTAGAGGAACAGACCGAATACACAGATGGTGAGATAAGCTATCTTAGTGATGATCTTGATGAAGGTTTTTTCTATCATTGCCAACATGGCGATGATGAGCTCCATTTTTTTATCTGCCTGCTACTACGATCAGAAGATTATCAAATACGTCCTATGTATGCGACAGATGAGATGACTCCTGAGCTATTAGCCCATGCCAATGCCACCACTCAAGACATCTTATTAGAAACGATGTTCTCTGACACCCTACATCCTTTAGCGAGTTATCGCCATCAGCTCAATCTACTGAACATAATTGCGCCAGAAATGATCCTCGCACTGGATGAATCTGCCGCAGGTAAAGGATTAACTCCCGAATGGATACGTTTTCAATTGGAGACACCCGATCTCTATCCTGAAGTAGAAAGTTTGTATGTTATTCATGCAGTTTACGATACAGAAAATGATCCACCAACCATGTTCTGGTTTCATACCCATGGCTTGCAACGTTGTGGCTTAACTGAAGTTGATTTAGTGATCCCAAGCATGTTGGAATCTTACTACGGTATTCCTGATCTTTTCCGTTGCTTCGTCAATAACAGTATTAACAACCGCCAAATTGAATTTGGCGAGCCGATGCTTTGTGGACAAACTTCGTCAGGATTAGAATATTTAGTCGCGCTACCCTTTGAAGAAGGTATACGTCACGTTAATCAGTCCACACCTTTAGATAGTCTTAGACCATTAGAAGAGATGCGTTATAACACTCAAGGGGCACCACATGGCGTATTTCTGGGCGATATGGCTGATAGAGACGAATATCATCAGCACCCATCATCGATGTTATTTAGAACTAATGAAGAAAACCCTATTTTAGAAACTTTCTTTAAAGGTTATGAAGAACAACAAGCCATGATGCTACTACGCAGTAACGAAGAAACCTACGAAATGGCAGAAAAGGCCAAAAGGCGTTGGCAATATTTTCTCTCCATGTTTGATAACTACCATCAGCCCCCCGTAGAGAAAAAAACCGGTTTCTTGGCAAAATTATTAGGTAGTAAAGAGAGCAATGAAGAAACTGAGAGCCCATGGCAATTTATGATTAAGTTTGGTATTCCTTATGGTGATAAGGAAAAAAAAGAGCTTGAGCACATGTGGTTTATCCCTCAGTCTCGAGAAGGTGACCGAATTTATGCTAAGTTACTTAACGTACCATTCTATGTACAAGAAATGGAAGAAGGTGGCATTTATCCCATTGATATTGCGTTCATCACTGATTGGGTTATCTCTTATAAAGGTTATAGTTATACCCCTAATACGATTTATCAACTTTTTAGCCACCAGCAGACTCACTAATCCCACTAATTAAGTAGCACTATTCTCTGCAACGGGATCTGTCAGTATGACCTTGATGATAGATCCCGTTAATAGCATTCACTGATTGTTACACTAATGATGCGCAATTATCTCTAACTGTTACAGTTTGTTTTTTGATGAATAACAGTACAGCCTTCACTGCATTTATCTGATAGCTTTTCGACCATTATTATAAATTAAATTGATGTACATCAAGAGAACACATAGCCATTGTGGGCTAAATTATACTCAATAAAGATGGTTATAATTCTCATTTGCATTAAATATTTACCTAATCACCCTATTTTTCTTGTGCGTTTTCTTTTTAAATGCGTTAATAATTATCAGTATCATTATTTTTTGTATCAATATAATTAGTGGAAGGACGTTTTATGTCTCTCATTCCAAATCATAGCTACAAGATCCTCAGCTATTCCCCGCAAATTAGCCCTGCCTATCGGCAGAAGCTATTATCATTAGGGATGCTGCCAGGCGCTATTTTCAATGTGATCCGTATCGCACCTTTAGGTGATCCTATCCAAATTGAAACTCATCGGGTCTCTTTAATTTTGCGTAAAAAAGATCTCGCTTTGATAAATCTTAGCGAAATCGCTCATAACGAAAAATAACAGCTTATTTATCAACTACTCAGGCAATACAACTACTGGCATCACTATTATGACTCCTCTTACTATTGGTCTTATCGGTAATCCTAATGCGGGTAAAACAACGCTTTTTAATCAGTTAACAGGCTCTCGTCAACGTGTCGGTAACTGGGCAGGTGTTACTGTTGAACGTAAGGTAGGTCGCTTTACAACCAAAAATCATAAAATTGAATTAGTTGACTTACCGGGCACTTATTCTTTAACAACAATTTCAGAACAGACCTCTCTTGATGAGCAAATTGCTTGTCACTTCATCTTAAGTAATGAAGCGGATATGTTGATTAACGTTGTAGATGCTTCCAATCTTGAACGTAATCTTTATCTCACATTACAACTGCTTGAACTCGGTATTCCCTGTATCGTGGCACTGAATATGCTTGATATTGCTGAACACCAAAATATGCAAATTGATATTCAAGCACTTTCTGAACAACTCGGTTGTCCGGTGATCCCTATGGTATCAACCAAGGCATCAGGGATTGATAAACTGAAAGACACTATTGATAGCTTTCCTGCCACCAAAAGAAAACCCGAAGAGTTACTAACTTCTTATCCAACATGGTTATTAAACGAAGTTGAATCTTTAGCTGAAAAAATTAATCACGATGAATTCAATTTACAGCAACGCCGTTGGATGGCATTACAATGTTTAGAAGGGGATATCTATACTCATCAACGTGCTGAAATTACCTCACAAGAGATAAAAGCCATTCGTCAGCGCATTCAAACTGAGCATAGTAATGAGCCAGAATTAGTGATTGCCGATGCACGTTATCAAAACATTGAGCGTATTTGCCATGCAGTCATTAATATGGAGTCCATTAAGCCCAATCAGCTCACACAAAATATCGATAAAGTGATATTAAATCGCTGGTTAGGTGTTCCTATCTTCTTGTTTGTCATGTATTTAATGTTTGTGCTTGCCATCAATATTGGTGGAGCATTGCAGCCTGCTTTTGAAGGTGGCTCTGAAGCTATCTTTATACATGGGATCCAATGGCTAGGTGCAACATTCCATTTCCCTGAATGGTTAACTATTTTCCTTGCTCAAGGTGTTGGTGGTGGTATTAATACTGTACTCCCTCTGGTACCACAAATCGGCATGATGTATCTCTTTTTATCTATCCTTGAAGACTCTGGCTATATGGCACGTGCTGCTTTCGTGATGGATAGATTAATGCAAGCGCTAGGATTGCCCGGTAAATCCTTTGTACCGCTGATTGTTGGATTTGGTTGTAACGTCCCATCCATTATGGGGGCACGTACTCTAGACGCCCCAAGAGAGCGATTAATTACTATCTTAATGGCTCCCTTTATGTCTTGTGGTGCACGTTTAGCCATATTTGCTGTTTTTGCTGCCGCATTCTTTGGTAAAAATGGCGCCAGCGTGGTTTTTTCACTTTATTTATTAGGGATCCTTGTTGCTATTTTGACGGGTTTACTACTCAAACATACCATTATGCGAGGTGAAGCTTCTCCTTTTGTCATGGAGTTGCCGGTTTATCACGTTCCCCATATCAAAACCTTATTAATACAAACTTGGCAACGTTTAAAAGGCTTTGTTATCCGCGCGGGTAAAGTGATTATCATCGCCAGTATGTTTATTGGTGCATTAAATAGCTTCACTTTTTCCGGTAAAGCGGCTGATAGTATTAATGATTCTGCCCTCGCTTCCGTCAGTAAAGTAATCACTCCGTTATTGCAACCTATTGGTGTGCATAACGATAACTGGCAAGCTACCGTTGGTTTAGTCACTGGGGCAATGGCAAAAGAAGTGGTTGTAGGAACATTAAATACACTGTACACCGCAGAAAGTATTGTTAATGAACCTTTCGTTCCTGAAGAGTTTGATCTATGGGGCGAAATTGGTGACGCCTTTGCTGAAACTTGGGATAGCTTAAAAGAAACCTTTACATTCGCCGCACTTTCCAATCCTATTGAGGCAAGTAAAGGTGATGGTGAAATGGATACGGGGACTATGGGTACCATGGGCAGCAAATTTGGTAGTGCAATAGCGGCCTATAGCTACTTAATTTTCGTTCTACTATATGTGCCTTGTGTCTCTGTAATGGGGGCTATTGCTCGTGAAACCAGTCGTGGTTGGATGACATTCTCTATTCTTTGGGGATTAAATATTGCTTACTCACTTGCCGCTTTATTCTACCAAACAGCGACATTTAGCGAACATCCACAAAGTAGTACCATCACCATTGCTGCTGTATTGATATTTAACTTAATTGTCTTTGTACTATTACGTAAATCTCGTCATCGTCTCAGTTTTAATTTAAGTAACAAACGCTCATTAGCGAAACAGTGCTGTGGTAAACAAGGTAGCTGTCACTAAGTCACAAAAGGAAAAATAAGATGGCAAGTTTGATGCAAGTTCGTGATTGTGTCGCGCTTAACGGTCGGGCTGATGCTCGTCTTGTCAGCCATCAGCTTAATATACCTGAACCTATGGTAAAAGCGATGTTAGAGCGGCTTACGTTAATGGGTAAATTACAAGAGGTCGATGTAGAAGAGTGCTTGGTGGGTAGCTGTAAAAGCTGCCCTGAAGCCACCGCATGTCAGACTAAAGTTTATCAATTACGTTCCTAACTCACTGTCTCTTTTAAACACATACCTTCCATATCCCCCTGCTATCTCACAGGGGGGTTTTCTGATAATCAAAATGAATTTTTTTCAACTTTTGCTGGTTATTCTTCATTTTACTTTTCCCACCATCTGCGCATAATCCAATCCTTAAATAGCCATAAAGACATCTAAATGTCCAAAATGAAATTATATACATTTACCTTTATTAGGATAATAAATTATGCCGATCACTGAATTCTCATCCATTATCTCTACGGGTACACAAGGTGGGTTGCAGATGCAATGTGCTTCTCGCCAATTTCAATTATTACTTGATGAGCCTATTTCATTGGGTGGAAACGACACCGCGATGACCCCCGTTGAAGCGCTACTTGGCACACTCGGTGCTTGTAAATCCATTGTTGCTAAGAGCTTCGCCCGCCTACACCATATTAATCTCCATAATATTCGTATTGAGGTAAAAGGCGAGCTAGATATTGATGGCTTTATGGGAAAGAATAAACAGGCTAAAATCGGCTTTAGTAAGATAACGACGCATTTCTATATCCAAGCAGATAATAGTAAAACAGAAATAGAAGCTTTTATCGCCTTTATTGAACGAACCTGCCCTATATTAGATACCATAACCAACCCACCAGAATGCGAAACGCTATATCATCTTGAATAGTCTATTAGCGTTATAACCTCTTCATTTATGCCAGAATTGATAAGGCCTCACACTGCTTTAACAAGGTCTCACTAAATTCATCCGGATGAGAAATAAAGGGAGCATGTGCGGCATGGCGAAAAATAACCGAAGGAGAGTCAGGATAACGAGCATCTAATAAAGCTGCGACTTTTCTTGGCACTAAACCATCTAAATAACCATAAAGCCGAATAAAAGGACAACATAAGGTAGTAAGCTGTTCTCGCAAATCTTCTGTACGTAAAATTTCCAGCCCGCCGTTTAATGTTTCAACGGAAGGCAAAGGTTGTGCCAACACGACCGCTTTCAAGGCCTTAGTATCTTCACGAGCACTTTGAGTACCGAGTGTTTGCAAGGCTAAAAAGCGCTCAACCGTCCGATGAAAGTTATCACTCAATTGTTGCTCGAAACCTTTTAACACGTCTGGCTTAATTCCTGGCCATGCTTCATGAGCAGCAAAACAAGGGGAAGAGGCAACGGTAATTAACGCCCGTACATTATTAGGATTATCAAGTGCAATACGGCTTGCCACTAATCCCCCTAATGACCATCCTAGCCAAATGGCTTTTTTTTCAGGCGCCTGTGAAAAAACAATATCAGCCATCTCTTTAAGCGTTAGCACAGGAAAACCTTGGCTTCTGCCGTATCCCGGTAAATCAACCAGATGCAGGGTAAAATGCGAGCTTAATCGCGCGATGATTGATTGCCAAACCTGAGCATTCAAGCCCCATCCGTGCAACAGCACAAGATGCGTTTTTCCTTCACCTAAAGTCTGCCAATACAATTTATTCATTGTTATGCTCTCTTCTCTTATTTTACAGGGATGTTCACTATGCTGATAACAATAGCAGGATATTGCTGGTTATGTCGTCAACCATTGCGTTATGGTAACCACAGCATTTGTTCAAGTTGTATTCGTCATCTGCCACAACAAAATAATCGTTGTCCGGGATGTTTGTATCCCTCTACCCACTCAATGATATTGTGTGGACGGTGTTTGCGATCACCACCACGCTGGAAACAGATGTTGACAGTCACTGACTATCGCCCACCGCTTAATAAATTATTACACCTTTATAAATATCATCCTCGCCCTCAGATAGCATTATGTCTTGCGAAACTTTTTTTATTACGGTGGCTTGCTCATCGTCGCGAGAATTTAGTTCGCAAGCCAGAGCAAATTATTAGCGTACCGCTACATCGACATCGTCGTTGGCGTAGAGGCTTCGACCAAGTTGAGGCTATCGCTAAACCTTTGGCAAGATGGTTAAATTGTTCTTATCACCCTAATACCTTGATAAGAACTCGTGCTACACTGGCACAAACACATCTTAATGCCAAACAAAGGCAACAAAATTTAGATAATGCTTTTATCGTAAATCGCACCGTGTCAGTGGCAGGCAAGGATCTGGCACTGATTGATGATGTTATCACCACAAGCGCGACGCTCAATGCTATTGTACCTTTGCTATTTCGTGCTGGAGCACGCTCTGTTGAGGTATGGGCTATTTGCCGAACCTTGTAGTTAACCGTCAATTGGGCGTATGATAACCAACCAGAACAGTCAACTATTGAGCAAGACGATATGATTACTATTACTGATGCCGCACAGGCACACTTCGCCAAACTATTGGCTAATCAAGAACCCAATACTCAAATCCGTGTTTTTGTCATTAACCCAGGAACACCTAACGCTGAGTGTGGCGTTTCTTACTGTCCACCCGATGCAGTAGAGCCGAACGACACAGAAATTAAATTTGAAAAACTTTCTGCTTATGTTGATGACATCAGTGCACCTTTCTTAGAAGATGCAGAAATTGACTTTGTCACAGACCAATTAGGCTCACAATTAACATTAAAAGCACCTAATGCAAAAATGCGTAAAGTGGCTGACGATGCGCCTTTAATTGAACGTGTTGAATATGTACTGCAATCACAAATCAACCCACAGTTAGCGAGTCACGGTGGCCGCGTAAGCTTGATGGAAATCACTGAAGATGGCTATGCTATCTTACAATTCGGTGGTGGTTGTAATGGCTGCTCCATGATTGATGTCACTTTAAAAGATGGTATCGAAAAAGAGCTACTTAACCTGTTCCCAGAAGAGTTAAAAGGCGTGAAAGATTTAACCGAACACCAACGTGGTGATCACTCCTACTACTGATCCTCTATTACAAATCCCCTTTGATATTCACCTGCACAGATATCCTAGGGGATTTGTGTATATGCCATTATCATTTACAAAAGGTAACGCCATCTTTACTGATTTGACGTTATTATAGTGATATCGTTCTCTCGCTCAGAACATAACAATGTAATTAACAATATAATAAATAAGACAATTATGGATAGTTTTCAATTTCTTAGTGTTGAACAAGCCTATCAATTTTGGGTATCTCAATCGGCTATTTTAGTTGATGTAAGAGATCCGCAAAGTTATCGTCTTGGTCATGCCACTGGCGCTTTTCATTTAACAAATGATACGCTTAACCAATTTCTACAAGATGCTGATTTTGATGTTCCTGTGATGGTGATGTGTTATCACGGTCATAGTAGCCAAGGCGCAGCACAATATCTGGTCAATATGGGCTTTGAAACCGTATATAGTATTAATGGCGGTTTTGAAGCATGGCTAAGAGAGTTTCCTCAAGCGATAACTTCTCTGCAATAATTACAGATGAGTTTCTCAATGATCCACATTATCACACTATCTAACCCGCAACTTGCTGATATGTTCGTCAATTATATGGCGACAAAAGGTGTTCGGATCCACGCAAAAACAGAAAATCAACAAGTCAGCCTTTGGTTGGAAAACGAACAACAACTCAATCAGGTTGAAAGTGAGCTAAAAACCTTTCTTCGTGAACCTTTTCACCCTCGTTACCAAGCGGCAAGTTGGCAAACAGGTACGCCTCAACGTACGGGTCTACAATATCGCCCAGCTTTTTCAATCAAAAGCATGGTGCAACAATCAGGCCCTTTAACGGTTTTGACCATTATTTTATGTGTGCTCGTCTTTATCTGGCAGCAAATAGTGGGCGATTACAATGTCATGTTACATCTTGCATGGCCATACAATGCTAGTCTCGATTTTGAACTATGGCGTTATATCACCCCAGCATTTGTTCACTTTTCGCTCATGCATATCGCCTTTAATTTAGCGATGTGGTGGTATTTAGCCAGCCAAACAGAAAAACAACTGGGTACAGGCAAATTATTTGTCATTATGCTCATTTCTGCGCTATTTAGTAATTGGGCACAATCACTGTTTGCAGAATCCAACTTTGGTGGACTTTCTGGTGTTGTTTACGCGCTAATTAGCTATGTTGGCTTAACAGGTTTGCGGGCTCCAGAAAAAGGGATCGGTGTTCCTACCGGCTTAATTGTTTTTTCCATATTGTGGATAATCGCGGGTTATATGGGCGTTTTAGGTGATTCTATCGGAAATGCTGCACATTTTGCCGGCTTCCTTATCGGCTTATTGATGGCTTTGTGGGATAATCGACATCAATTATCTCGTCAATCATAATAAAATTAACATGATATTTTTAACTTTAGGGGACACCTGTGAAGCAAACACAACGGCATGATGCCATCATCGAACTGGTACGCTTACAAGGCTATGTCAGCACCGAAGAATTGGTGGAACATTTTGAGGTCAGCCCACAGACTATCCGACGTGATTTAAATGAATTAGCGGAAAAGAACAAAATCCAACGTCATCATGGAGGCGCTGCATTACCCTCTAGCTCTGTGAATGCCGCTTACCACGACCGTAAGATCATGTGGTCTGATGAAAAATCACGTATTGCCCAACGTGTTGCTAGCTTAATTCCTGATGGTGCAACACTATTTATTGATATTGGTACTACCCCTGAAGCCGTAGCCCATGCACTGATTAACCATAAAAATCTGCGTATCGTCACTAATAATCTGAATGTCGCCACTTTATTGATGGATAAAGAAGACTTTCGCTTGATCTTAGCGGGTGGCGAAGTGCGTACCCGTGATGGTGGTATTGTCGGTGAAGCCACCCTGGATTTTATCTCTCAATTCCGCCTTGATTACGGCATCTTAGGGATAAGTGGTATTGATATGGACGGATCTTTGTTGGAATTTGACTACCATGAAGTCCGCACTAAACGTGCCATAATCGAAAATTCTCGTTGTGTTATGCTAGTGACCGACCACTCTAAATTTGGCCGTAACGCGATGGTCAATCTTGGTAATATGAATCTGATTGATTACCTTTTCACTGACCAAGAGCCACCATCAGGCATTCAAAAAATTATTGAACAACATAACGTTCAGCTTGAGCTTTGCTAGGATAACCCTCTATTAAAAAGTACCTTTCGGGGTACTTTTTCCTAAAATTTTCCGCTTTTTTTACCTATTTATTCTTTTGTCAAACCTCATTCCCTTTCCTATTCTTATCAATAACATCATTTGTTCTTTTCAGTTAATAAGCACACTAAATGTAGGGATATGATAATAAATTGTTATTTATATCACGCAGTAATGTTTTTTATCGGTTATATAGTTGGCATTTCCAACAAAATTCATTACAATTATGAGCGAAAACGAACATTAAAGAATTGTTTCGCGCATTCTTAGGAGGATGTTATGGAAACTAAAGACTTGATTGTCATCGGCGGCGGAATAAACGGCGCTGGAATTGCGGCGGATGCAGCAGGCCGAGGCCTTTCAGTATTAATGCTGGAAGCTCAAGACTTAGCCAGTGCAACATCTTCCGCTAGCTCAAAATTAATTCATGGTGGCTTACGCTATTTAGAGCATTACGAATTCCGTTTAGTCAGTGAAGCATTGGCTGAACGTGAAGTTTTATTGCGTTTGGCGCCTCATATCGCATTTCCGATGCGTTTCCGTTTACCGCATCAACCTCATCTACGCCCAGCATGGATGATCCGCATTGGTTTATTCCTCTATGATCACCTAGGCAAACGTGTCAGTTTACCGGGCAGTAAAAGTATTAAATTCGGGGCTAACTCTGTCTTAAAACCTGAATTAACTCGTGGTTTTGAATATTCCGACTGTTGGGTAGATGATGCTCGTTTAGTAGTATTAAATGCGCAAGAGATCGTTCGTCGTGGCGGTGAAGTTCGTACTCGTACCAAAGTGACACGCGCTTGGCGTGAAAACGATTTATGGATGGTAGAAGCACAAGATTTACGCACCGGTGAAACTTCTCGCTACCAAGCAAAAGCATTAGTGAATGCAGCCGGTCCTTGGGTTAAAACATTATTCGATGAAGGGTTAAAATTAAAATCACCTTATGGTATTCGCTTAATCAAAGGTAGCCATATTGTGATCCCACGTGCTCACGATGAACCCCAAGCCTATATCTTACAAAATGAAGATAACCGCATTGTATTCGTGATCCCTTGGATGGATGAGTTCTCTATTATTGGTACCACTGATGTTGAATACAAAGGTGATCCAAAAGATGTGGCTATTGATAACAATGAAGTTGAGTACTTATTAAAAGTCTATAACGACCACTTTAAGAAACAACTGACCAAAGACGATATCGTCTGGAATTATTCAGGGGTGCGTCCATTATGTGATGACGAATCCGATTCGCCACAAGCTATCACTCGTGACTATACCTTAGATGTACATGATGATAATGGTAAAACACCACTACTCTCTGTATTTGGTGGTAAATTAACGACTTATCGTAAACTCGGTGAACACGCGGTTGATAAGCTAAATGCTTATTTCCCTAATATGGGTCAAGCGTGGACAAAAGAGGGTCAATTACCGGGGGGGAACTTAGAAGGTTACGATCGTGATGGCTATTCACGTCTTATTCGCCAACGTCATCCTTGGTTACCAGAAGCATTAGCACTACGTTTTGCTCGCACTTATGGTAGCAATACTGAAGTGTTGCTAGAAGGTATTACTGATTTAGCCGGAATGGGCGAAAATTTCGGTCATAATCTTTACGAAGCTGAATTACGTTATTTAGTTAAACATGAGTGGGTGATTGAGCTTGATGATGCTATTTGGCGTCGTACCAAACTTGGCATGTGGCTTAATAATGAACAAAAACAACGTATTACGCAATGGTTAGAGGCAAATACGCACACAGCATAATGCAGTAAAATATTCTCTGACTCTGTTCAATGTTCTTATTAGCAATTTTTGTGGCGCGATAATAGCGCCACTTTTTTATTGCCGCATATGATGCTATTAACATTACACCTGACAAACTCATCGATAATTGCTTCAGCTGGTTTTGCACTGTTTTTGCAAAAATTCCATTAAAACTACGGCATTATTCTGTTTCTCATCTTTAGCGGAATACAGTAATACTAATGGCTTTTCTTTGGCTACCTTCAATAGTGGTTGCCAACTTTCCGGTATTGCTTCTAATTCTTTTATATAGCGAGCCGTAAATTGTGTGAAATCGCCATTTTCATGAAACCATTTTCTTAATTCAGTAGAAGGCGCGAGCGCTTTATTCCATTCATCATAATGAAAATCGCTCTTTTTCACCCCTCTAGGCCATAATCTATCCACTAATACACGATAACCTTCATGCTTACCGTCTTTATCATCATAGACACGTTTACAAGTGATCATTTCTACTCCCATTCAATCAATGAGTTAATTTCATTATAGAAGAAAATCTTCAAACGTATCCCTCCTGCGACTTTACGTTATTTAAGGTTGTCATCCTGCAACATGAAATTTTCTCTTCTTCCGATTGAATTATCCTCATTGAAACTAAGGTGAATAACTGTTGACTAAATAACCGAATTAAGAGAATCTACATCTAGACGTCTAAATGGTTAGATGGGTAAATAAGTAGCGATACTTAACGGAATAACAATAACAACATGTGACACAACGATTGATGAGGTATAGGTATGAGCTTTTATCACGCAAGCCAGCATGAAGCGCTTAATCAAAATCTTGCTGAATTAGATGGCCAGATCCAAGTTTCTTTTGAGTTTTTTCCTCCTCGCACACAAGAGATGGAAAATACACTCTGGCAATCACTGGCTCGTTTAAATACCTTAAAACCTAGCTTTGTTTCGGTCACTTATGGTGCAAATTCAGGTGAACGAGATAGAACACATGCCATTATTAAAGATATAAAAGAGCGTACAGGCCTTGAGGCAGCACCACATTTAACCTGCATTGATGCCTGTCGTGAAGAGTTACAGCACATTGCCCAAGACTATTGGCAAAGTGGCATTCGTCATATTGTGGCGCTACGGGGAGATTTACCTGATAACAGCCAGAAGCCAGATATGTATGCCGTTGATCTGGTTCATTTACTGAAAGATGTAGGAGATTTTGATATTTCGGTTGCTGCTTATCCAGAAGTGCACCCCGAAGCTAAAAGCGCACAGGCTGATCTTATTAATTTAAAAAAGAAAGTGGATGCGGGCGCTAATCGAGCCATTACACAATTTTTCTTTGATGTAGAAAGTTACTTACGCTTTCGTGATCGCTGTGTTTCAACGGGTATTGATGTAGAAATTGTTCCGGGTATTTTACCTGTCACCAATTTTAAACAGTTAAAACGTTTTGCCGGATTAACCAATGTGAAGATCCCCGGTTGGATGCATAAAATGTTTGATGGCTTAGATAACGATCCAGAAACTCGCGCACTGGTTGGTGCTTCTATCGCTATTGATATGGTGAAAATTTTAAGCCGTGAGGGCGTGAAAGATTTCCATTTTTACACTCTTAACCGCTCTGAATTGACCTACGCCATTTGCCATACATTAGGTGTTCGCCCACAGCTTGCGAAGGTTTAGTCTTATCACCCCGCCCATAGTCTATTGGCGGGGTTTTTCTAGGCGAGATTATTTAGCAAAATGATAAGGTTGCTCGATAGGAAGTAAGCTATATGCAGTATCTAGATCGCCATTAGTAATACAAGTATCTATTTTACGCACTTTATCAGTAATATCGGTAATATTAACAATCCACTCATTGCAATATTTTTCTACTGCTTGATTACGTAACCCTATTTGAATAGTGCGATAACTTAAGCGATTAAGATAAATATCTCGTTCAGGATCCCACTGAATACGAATATCACTGGTTTCTGTTGCTTCTTGCCATTCTTTGGCACTCACATAGTGGTCTGGATCGAAATGACTGACCACACCTTGTGTTAGCATCTGCTGAAAGCCTTCATGGGTAATATCAACAGCCAAAATAGACGCTTGATTGGGATCTTTGCGCCCCCACCCTGAGCGATACATCATCCAAAGAAAGGAGGGTTTTACCCAAGTCATGCGGGTCATACTAAAAGGGGGAGAAACAAAAGTACCATTTGCGACTGCGCTCTGAGCGATAGTAGTAGAATAGGCTTGGTAAACACGGACAAAATCATCCGTATAGTATGCCCTTACTTGACACTCAGGACATCGGTCAACATCATCGTTCATCTTTCTTTAATATCCTTTTATATTAATAAAATGGAGCTATCTGCTTAAATTATGAGCCTCTAACCAGAGATAATCAAGAGTCCCTATTTTCATTAGGGATTTAATAGAATATGACACCGTGACAAGCCATACAAAAGAATGATCATAAAGCGCATAAATTAAAATGGCCATTATCGCTGCAATAATAAAAAATTTAATCTTGCAAAATATATCTTACACTACGTCCACCAGCGCCAAAGGCGCTCAATACATTGTACTGATTATCAAAACGACTCGATCACGAAATTTATATTAAGTTCTCTTTTATTTTCTGATCACTAGCGCTGACTAAATAATTATTTTCTCTTTCCTTCTTTCTTTATAGGAAGAAAGGAAAATATTAAGCAAATAATCACAAATGATACTAATAGTATTCGACCATAGAAATAGGGAAAAAACCGAACAATCAAAACACTATAAAGGACAAAAAAATAGCAATAATGCTTAATATTAAAGATTGTTTAAGGTCTTTTTAAAAAAAAAGAAAATATTTTTTTCATATATAGCCTACATTAAAGTCGCATATCTGATGATATAACATTCATCATATCAGAAGAGAATGGGTAGCCATTAACCACATATATCCCCCCAATGAGGCGAATAGAAAGCTTATTCTACTCACAAAGTGAGGCGAATAATCACGATATTTGACTCATGCTCCTGCAATTAGGCGTTTGATAAGTTGTGTTTTAATTAATGGAGGCGCTTTCACTACGTTACCTGCTATCTTAGCAGTCATGATTTCAAAGGCTTTTTCTACCAATAAGGTTTCATCTTGCTTCATTGACCAGACATTATTAGGTAAAAAACTTAACATAACGTGATCATCAAAAGTACCTATATTGATATGTGCGGGAATAACACCTTCTGTTTGGCGAATAGCACTTAATACGCCTTCTAAAATGGGCAGTGATGAGGCAATAAAATGACTAGGGATCTGCCGATGTTGTTCAAGATATTGCTTCATCATCTGTTCACCATCTTTGGTGGTGTTATGTTCTGCATAGGAAACGGTTACATGGCTTTCATCACCATAATGGGCTTTGATCGCCTGAACATAACCGCGCAAACGAGCTGCAATAGTAGGAAGAAGAGCATCACCGGCAAAAAAGTGGATTGGCGCATCTTGCTGTATCATCGCTTTCGTTAATTGTGCACCACTATCACAGTTATCAGACGCCACGCAAATTGCATTACTAACAGAAAAATCTCTATCTAAGAACACTAAAGGCTTTTGACGATGTTTAACGTGATGTTGCTGATTTTTTCGACTCGCTGAAACAATAAAAATCCCATCAACATTACGCTCATCCATAGACTTTACGAGCTTATTTTCATTTTTAATATCACCATAGGTACAACTTATCATCAGCTGGCAACCAATCTGGTGACAATGCATCTCTAACTTTTCCGCTAAAGCAGCAAAGAAGGGGTTGGACAGCCGAGGAATAACCAGACCATAGGTATCTGTTTTATTGAGTTTTAAGCTTCTTGCCGCATGGTTAACGGTATAACCAAAAACTTCGACATAATCAGCAATTTTTTTCTGGGTTTTTGCACTGATCCGATATTGATCACCTTTACCATTGAGTACTAATCGTACTGTGGTGATAGATAAATTCAGATCATTTGCAATTTGTTCAACTGTTTTTGCCATTAATGTTCCGTCATTGATATTGCCCTCATTTTGCTAACAATGAGGGCGGATTAACCTTTATTAAGCAGATTGACTACGCCATTTTTTCCACATTGATTTTAACCCAGGTCCGACAATAGGTAACAGCAGTGTTAATAGTGCAATAGCGAGGAATGTCGCAGTAATAGGTCGTGTATAGAGAATCGATAAATCCCCTTGAGACATCATTAAAGCACGGCGTAAGTTAGATTCTGCCATCGGCCCAAGGATAATACCTATCACCACCGGAGACATCGAAAAATCGAGCTTAATCATAATATAAGCCAGTAATCCTGCTCCCATCATCACAAAAACATCAATGATGCTATGGTTAACTGAATAAGCCCCCACACTACACAACACAAAGATAATGGGTACTAATACTCTTCGTGGTACATCCATCACACGTACAAACAGTTTCATACACAAGAAGCCTAAGATACCGAGAAAAATATTCGCCATCATTAAGCCGATAAAAATACTGTTCACTTCAACGGGATTATCCGTAAATAACTGTGGCCCTAGCGCTAATCCTTGCACCATAAAAGCCCCCATAATAATCGCCGTTGCGCCATCACCGGGAATACCTAAAGTCATTAGAGGTACCATGGTGCCACCCGTCACCGAGTTAGCCCCCGCTTCCGGTGCTGAAACCCCTTCGGGTGATCCTTTTCCAAATTCTTCAGGGTGTTTTGACCAACGTTTGGCTTCGTTATACGAGATAAAAGATGAAATATCTCCCCCAGTCCCAGGAATAGCACCAATAGCCGTTCCTATCGCTGATGAACGAAAATAGGTAGGTAAAACACGTTTAAAATCGAGCCACGTAGGTAATACACGATGAATACGGGCATTAATTTTCTCGCTTTTCTTCTGCTTGCGCTCACGATACTCTTCTTCAAAGCTAATCAAGCCTTGAGAAAATGCAAAGAGTCCCACGAGGATTGGAATAAACGAGACGCCCCCCATAAGATACACGGTATCAAACGTAAAACGTGGCCCTGCTGTCATAGGATCAAGCCCGATAGTAGCAATAGCAAGACCAATCGCGCCCCCCATTAATCCTTTCACAATCGATTGCGATGATACACTGGTAATAATACTTATGCCAAATACCGCAAGAGCAAAATATTCAGCAGCAGAGAATCCCGTCGCCACTTTTGCCAATTGAGGAGCAATAACAATTAAAGCGATAGTACTAAATACACCACCAAACATCGACCCCATGGTTGATAAGCCTAATGCTCGCCCTGCTTCACCTTTTTTAGCCATCGGATAGCCATCTAAGACGGTGGCTGCAGATGCAGGTGTGCCCGGTGTACTAATTAATATCGCGGTAATGGAGCCACCATAAACAGCCCCACAATACATTCCCAATAATAATAAGATCCCCGTCATTCCTTGAAAGGAGTAAGTCAGTGGGAGTAACAGTGCAATGCCCATATTCACTGTTAAACCCGGTAATGCGCCGATAATAATCCCCGCGAAAACCCCTAACAGGATCATTGTTATCGTTTCTAAACTAAAAACGACCATTAAAGCATCTAAAATTTCCATACCAAGGCTCCTTTACCGCTTACTCAAAAAAGACAGAGGTTGGCAGAGGTGAATTAAAAATAATGTCAAAGAAAACATAAACCGCGGCTACAATCACAATCGGGATCACCACCATGGCAATAGGTTTCCTCTCATTCATCAACCACATAATGATTGGGATAAGAAGCAATGATGGAACAATAAAGCCAAATAGATATAAACCTGTTGCATATAGCAGCATAAAAATGCCTAAGCCATAAGCACGCTTAACTGCGGTCGAACTTAAATCTACGGACTGGTGTACATGTTTAATTTTATCAACCACGACACCTATCCATTGAAAAATCCCCAGTAAAATAAATAAGATGGCTAAACCGTAAGGCCAAAAACGCTCCCCAGGTACACCATATTCATCAAACATACTCATATCACGGGAGAGATAGATAATAAGTAGCCCAAAAGCTACTGAAATCGCACCGATGATTGTATTGATTTTAGTCATGTCGGGATCTCCCCGACCCTATCCGACTTGCGGATAGGGTGGTTTATTATAGAAAGGTTATTTTTTCAGGGTGGCTGAGATTAATTCAGCATACATCTCATGATCTTCTTTCATCATTTGATACGCATCGTCACCGACGATAAATACTGGCATAATACCTTGTTTTTTCAATGCTTCTTGATATTCTGGTTTTTGAACCACTTCTGAAAATGCCCCCACTAACTCATTTTTAACGTTATCAGGCACACCTGCTGTTGTAGCTAATACAGCCCATGCGCGCATTTTCACGTTGGTATCGAGATTTAAGGCTTCTTTAAAGGTTGGAACATCCGGAATAAGTGGGAAACGACGTTCATCCATCACACCGAGAACACGCAAAATACCCGCATCAACTTGTGATTTAACCGCACCGGGTGTGGTTAATACGCCATCGATATGATCGCCCACTAATGCAGCAATAGAGGGGCCTGTACCTTCGTTATAAGGAATATGATTAAACTTAGTTCCCGTAGTACGTTCGATATTCACCCCCGCGAGGTGATAAATAGCCCCCATACCTGAGTTACCAATCTTTAATTTACCGGGGTTCGCTTTTGCCCCGGCAATAAATTCTTCCAATGTTTTATAAGGCGAATTAGCATTCACCACGAGCACAACCGGATCAGCAATCGTTGTCGCAATCGGGGTAAAGTCTTTATAGGTCACGGGTGACTTACCTTGATGTGGGAACATCGCTAATTCAACCGTAGTCATGACTAATTTAGTGCCATCAGGACGCGCATTTGCCACTTCAATTAACCCAGTTAAACCATTACCTGCGGGTTTATTAACCGGTACAAAGATACGCCCTGCTGGCATCACATCTTTAGCAAATTCAATGATAGTCCGTGCAGAAGTATCAGTACCTCCCCCCGGGTTTTTTGGGATAACCACATCAATATTTTTAGTAGGATACGTTAACTGTTGGGCTACAGCATTCCCCATGCCCAATGTCATCGTAAGCGCCAACGCTGCGAGTAGACTCTTTTTCATAAAACCCTTTCTCCACATTTTTATTGAGTAGCTATTAACTGCTGATAAACAATGTTTTTTCTGTTCCAAGTAAAAGTCACATGTAGGGTATTGTTTTCAGCAATAATAGCCGGATATGAAAATTCGCCTTCCCCATCGAGTAAATCGAATGGTTCAGACCAAGTACTGCCATTATCGGATGAAAGACTGACAGAGATAGGATAACGACGACTCCAGTTGCCTGAATTCGGGTTATATACCAATGCCAACAGACCATCTGCGAAGGAGACGACATCAATGCCGCTATTATTATTTGGTAAGGTTGTTGCATAAGCCGGACACCAACTGCGCCCATAATCCGTTGAATCGCTACGATAAATTTTACCGCGCGTACTGCGCATCATGGCATGCACATGTCCAGGCTGAGATCCCCATAGTGTTGGTTGTATCACGCCATCCCATTGAAAAACACGTTGTAGATCAGTCTCCCACAAGGCATCGTCCTTTAGCCCTTGCCAGATTTCATGCTCCGCTTGCCCTCCTTGATGATGGGCAATCGGAATATCCACTCGCTGCCAGTGTTGACCATTGTCGCTAGAAATATCGACAAACGCATCCCAGTATCGATCATCCTCCACCGATCCCGGAGCTAACCACTCGCCGTTTGACATCACTAATACTTTGTTTTTCACAGGACCTCTAGGTGTTACATCACCCGAAACCAATTCACTTGGTAAACTCCAGCTATTTCCGCCATCCTTCGAGATAACGTATTGGGTCGTCCAACTATGTACATCAGGACCCGTTTTATAAAACAGCCAGATATTACCTGTTGATGGGTCAACATGTAAAACTGGATTCCAGTGCGCAACACCTGGATTTTTAACCACAGGTTGAGCGGGTTGCCAATCATTTCCCTCTTTTATCGCCAACCAGATAGCAGTATTACCGCTACCCTCTTTATCGCCAGCAAAAAAAGCGGTTAATAAACGCTCAGAGTTAGGCACACGCACAATCGTTGAAGCATGGCAGTGATTAAAAAGTGAATGTGCATTATCCAGCACAAACTGGGTTTCCTTCATCACGAAAGGCATATTCCTACTCCTGTGTCCTAAATTAATTTAACGAAAGCCACTTCTTCATATTTTCACCCAATGCCGTCATGCTATTAACAGCAGAAGGGAAAAATGAGTTTTCAAACTGACTACTATTACGAGAGCGGCAAACCAGTGTCGCGAAATTGCCGATCAGGCGCTGATGATATTTAGCGCAGGCAGGATAATCCAGCGTTTCAGTCATCGCAGCTGTTGATAAATAATCAGCTAATAGCGCAGCTTGCTCTGGTTTATCCTGCCAATTTTCATACAGCCAGACATAAAGTTCGGGGTGGAAGTTAGCCATAACACCACTATATGCTTGGCATCCTGCTTGGAATGACGCTAATAAGGTTTGACTATTAGCATTGGCTAGATGCAAACGACTTCCTTTTGATAATGCTAAGCGACGTTCTATGAGAGGAAGAGAACAGCAAGTATCTTTAATAAAGGTAAAGCGATTACTTTGTGCGCACCATTCTACTATCTCTTCAGATAACAAGCGTTTGTAAGGATAAGGACATTCATAAATACCCAAATCAATCTCTTTAGGTACAGCATGGGTTAAGGATTGTAGTGTTTCCAGCGCCTTATCATCAGACTCACCCACTTGCGCTAAGCGATTACTGATCATAATAACGCCATCAACGCCGGTACTCGCCATTGCCTGCAATTGTTCTTTTTGCTGGCTTAAGGCCGTTGCCGTATGACCAGAAGCAACAACAGGTACTCTTCCATCCGCTTTTTCAACGATAAAGCGGGTGAGTGCTTGTGTTTCTTCATCACTCAAATAAAACATTTCGCTTGATTGACAGGCGGCAAATAACCCATGTACGCCCGCATCGATATACCAATCGACAAGGCGCTCTAATGACGCCCAATCAATCTCTCCTTTAGTATCAAAAGGAGTGAGCATCACAGGCCAAACACCAACGTATTTTTGCTGACTCATTATAAATTCCTTACAGTAAGTTAATGGCATCACCTGCCACTTTCACTTGAATACCTTGAGTCAGTGCTTGAGCAACAAAGGCTTGTAGCACAAACGCCAATTTATCGTCATCAACATAAGCCACTGTAATATGGTTACTTTGATGTCCCGCCATAAGATCATCACGAGTTACACCATCTAAAGTACAGTTGAGTAATGGCCATTCGTAGTTAGTGGCTCGACGGCGACGTTCAAACTCTGCCTCCGGTAATTCCACCGCCATACCTGTACCAATATGCATAATCACATCTGTACCTTGATAGTGTGCACGTGCCCATAACAAACGCCCTGCTTTACCTTGACCCGCTATAGTTGATCCCCCTTTAGGGAAAAACATAGCTGGCTGACGGTAACCTGTTGCGCCTTTGATCCCACCTTTAAGGTGTTCAAAAGGCACAGAGCCGGAAATTTCCATATCCCAGTAGAAGGTTCCCTGATACTCACTCCCCCAACGAATATCGTGTAATGTTGTTTCTGCAGGCAAGCCTAACGAGGTTAATAAACGCCATAACATCGTTTGTGGAATAGCTGTACCCATATCGACTTCGTTGATACAAGGGATCGGTGTGTTAGGGCTGATAATGTCGCCATTTTCATCCGGTAACGGGAAGCGTGCCGTTGACCCAATTGCACCTTCGGCAAAATCAGAGGCAGGACAACAATCTTTTAATCCTTGCTGATATTGCACGCCTACAGCGGTTAAGCCAAAGCGTTTAACGAAACGCGCCATTGCAATCATCATGGCACACTGCTCTTTCACCTGTTCACGAGTCAGTTCAGTTTTATCATCTGTACCAAACTTAAACGTCATGCCATTATTTTCGTACCATTGCACACACTCTTCTCTTAATGCATCAGGTACTTTTGCCATTTCGACCAATAATGCAGATTGAGAGAGTGATTCAATGGGCATACCAATATCGATCATTGCCTGTTGTGGGAAGACCCCATTAATCATTCCCATACAGAATGTATCGAACAAACCTATTATTTCTTTATTTTTAATTATATATTCGCCGACTTTTCGACCCACTTCGCCAGCTTCTGTCGCCATTACCCTGTGTGTTGGCGCAACTTCTTTAAGATAGCTAAGCTGATGATTTACATAACCATATTTCAACCATGTTGCTAAGCCATCAATAAAAAATGTATCGTCAAAATTTTCTGACCATAAGCGTGAATAATTTTTACCTAAGCTGGTTAACGTCCCCGCTAAACACAACATGCCAACTAGCCCCGGCCATGTACCATCAAAATTAGCCAGCAACAGAATTGGCCCGCGATGATGCGCTAATGAAGAGGCAATATGGTGTGAGTATTGCCATGCGGTTAATAGCACAATAACGGGAGCATCAGGATCGATAGCCGCAAACATGTCGCAACCTTCACGCTGACTACTGATAAAACCATGGCCTCGTGCTTCATCAATTTTATGTGCACGTTTCATGGTGTAACCTTGTGCTTTTAATGCAGCGGCTAGCTTATCTTCAAATTTTTTCTGCACAGGCCAGCATGTTACGTTTGCAGGCTCACGTAAGTCTGCGTTAGTAACCATCAGGATCTCATTAGCTTCTGCACTGATAACGTCCGGTAATTTTGGTAGATTTAAGTTCAACATAAGATATCCCTGGTAAGGTAAACTCGATTCATAATCGGAAAAATTTATGGTCAGCAATCTGCCATCATGTCGTTATAGCGCTGCTGATCTTGATACATCTGTAAATAAACTTGGTATTTCGCTTGATGGAAAGCAAAGGTGTCACTATCGGGTGTAATAACACCGCCTTCTCGTACCATGGTATTTGCTGCTTGAGAAAAATTATCAAAGGCTTTACATGCCACGGCGCCTAATAAAGCAGCTCCTAGATTCACCGCATCTTCTTCTTGCGCTAAATGGATCTCACGACCTGTTGCATTGGCATATTCACGTAACCACAGTGGATTTTTGGTCGCTCCCCCACACATAACAAGGCGATTAATTTGGTGCCCTGCATCTTCAAGGGTGTCAATAATATGGCGAGTGCCATAGGCAATAGACTGCAATGTCGCAAGATAATAACGAGCCAAGGCAACCCGACCACTTTCAAGGGTTAATCCACTGACCATTCCTTTGGCGGCAGGATTAGCACGTGGAGAGCGATTGCCATGATGGTCAGCTAAAACATGAAATTGTGCTGTTGGATAAGGTTCATTTTCTTCCAATTCAGCGACAGCTTGGTTTAATAAGGTATAGTAACTAACACCTTTTTCTTTCGCTTCTTGTTCTAACTCAGCCCATGACTCATGGCGGCGGATAGACCATTCAACGAGCGCACCGGCAGCACTTTGCCCCCCTTCGTTTAGCCATAACTCTGGTAACATTGCGCCAAAGTAAGGCCCCCACACACCGGGCACCATAATCGGGTATTGGCTGACAATCATATGGCAGTTAGATGTACCACTGATGATGGCCAAACTTCCCTCAGGTTGTGATGCGGTTAACGCCAACCCACCCGCATGAGCATCAATAATGCCACTAGCAACTATGACGCCAGTATGTAATCCAAAAGCCTCAGCCACAGAGGTCGTTAAACATCCGGCCGATTCACCTAAAGCCAAAATGGTTTGTGGTACTTTTTCTAATAATTCATCCAAACCTACATCAGCTAACAAGCTTTCACTAAAATGCCCTTGGTGGGCCAAATAGTTCCATTTACACGTTAATGTACAGGTACTGGCAACATCAGCAGTGGTTGCTTTCCACACTAAAAAATCAGCTAAGTCAAAGAATCGCCAGACATGTTTATAACGCTCCGGATAGTGATTTTTTAACCATAGAATTTTAGGCAATTCCATTTCAATGCTCACTTCGCCCCCGACATACCGCAAAACGGGATCGTTAGTCAGATTAATGGTCACTGTTTCTTGTACTGCCCGGTGATCCATCCACATAATAATATCCTGCTCAGGTTTATTACTGGGTGAAACCGAAAGTGCTTGCCCTTCTTTACCAACGGCCACTAAAGAGCAGGTGGCATCAAAACCAATAGACTTCACATGGAGAGGATCGATGGCTGATAATTTCACCGACTCTTTTACAGTGGTGCATACTTGTTGCCAAATATCAGCGGAAGATTGCTCGACAAAATCCGTTTTCGGGCGAAATTGTGCAATTGGACGCACTGAAAAGCCCAAACGCTTTCCAAAGCTATCAAATACTGCTGCACGGACACTGGCTGAGCCAACATCAACGCCAATAAAATATTGTTGTTCCATGCGAACCCTCATCATTTGCTAACGCTATGCTAATTTTTGCTACTTCGAGTTAGCAAGTTAATTCGAGCATGGAGAAAAAACAATCACAATAGGATTGGTTTGTGATGCAGATCTACATCAATAATTTAATACATTGATTTAGAAAGAAATTTATTTATTTCACTTTGTTCACCATTTTAATAGCGAACTGAAACGATTATGTTCGTTATAAAACAAACGAACATTTAGCTATCAATGAGAATAAAAACCGTGGTTAACATATTAATATCACTATCAATATAGGATGTTATTAAAATATACCTAACTAATAGTAAAATTTATTTTTAAAAAGAGTAATATGTTAAAAATAACCATTTTTCTATTTTTATCATATTCAATCATTTTATTTTTAATAGACTAATCTTTAGTTATATATTCATTTTTGGAGTATTAAATTATGTTGAAAAATATTGCTATCAGTCTTTCTTTACTTCTTATCACTTCTTCGGCTTTTTCAGCCACACTGGCAGAAAGAGAATTACAACAGAAATTTGAAGAAAATATTCAATCCCGTGTTGTAGACTTAAATAAAAGCTGTGATGCTAATATAAAAGTTGCGTTTGATTGGTCGGCATTTACTGTTGAGGATCTAAAAACAACAGGTATTGATGGTTATTGCAGTGAAGGGTTAAAAGGTGTCATTAATACCTGTGAAAGCTCGAAAATAGCACAAGAAACCGTAAAAGAGAAAATACAGAATATTACCTGCTCTAAAGCGTCACCTCGTAGTATTGAACTTAAAGATGGGACACTGAATTTTGGTATTGATTTTAATGCTGCAAATGATGCCAACGCTATTCAAACGCATTTAATGAATAATCTCTAAATAGAGTAAATACAGCAAGCAATGATGCGATAATACATTATTGCTTGTTGATTAAATAACAGATTGAATTAGTTTTTTAGCATAAGGATGAGTAACAGTACTTAATTTATTTATCTCGCATAATTCAATTTGTTGACCTTGTAAAATGAACATGACTTTATCGCAAAAATAAGTCACTGTTTGAATATCATGACTAATAAAAAGATAGGATAATTGGAGTTCCTCTTTTAATAATTTTAATAAATCCAATATTTCAACTTGTGTAGGTATATCGAGAGAGCTTATTGCCTCATCTAAAATAATTAGTCGTGGGTAAGATGCTAACGCACGACATAAGCAAACTCGTTGAGCTTGCCCACCAGACAATTCAAAAATATAACGCTGATAACAACTTTTAGGTAATTGCACCTTCTCTAAAAAAGAAAAAATAATTGTTTCTAACTCGTTATGACGGAGAGTCGGATTAATCAGTTTAATAGGTTCAGCAATCATTTCACCCACTGTAAAAGTCGGATTGACTGAAGCGATATGATCCTGAAACACAATACTTATTACCCCTTGTCGATAACATCGTTTCGTCACTGGCTTATCATTTAAATAAATAGCCCCTTGATCAGGTAATTCTAAGCCACTGATTAACCGTGCAAGGGTACTTTTTCCACTGCCACTTTCTCCAACTAACCCGAAAGCTTCACCCTTTTGTATATTAAAAGAGAGCGCATCGAGAATAGTCACTTTTTCTTTAAAAAAGCGCGCCCCTTTTTGATAATAATATTTACTGACGTTGTCTACTCGTAATAGCATTCGATCCTCTTGTTGTTTATCGCCGTTTCATGCTGATCACCGAGCATAAAGCACCTGTGCAAAACGTTGGGAAAGCTTAGCTCTAGCCTCAATTAAATAACGGGTATAGGCTTGCTTAGGTGTATCTAATACGCTGTTTTTGTCACCAAACTCAATTAATTTTCCCTCTTTCATCACTAAAATATCATCAGCAATCTGACTGACTAATCCTAGATCATGGGAGATAAAAATTAAGGTGGTGTTTTTAGATATCGTGATACGTTGCAATAGCTGTAATATTTCTCTGCGCAAGGGAGCGTCTAATGCGGTAGTAGGTTCATCAGCAATTAATAACTTTGGTGATAACGCCAAAGCCATGGCAATCATCACACGTTGTAATTGCCCCCCACTTAATTGGTGAGGAAATGCCTGCATAATCATTAAAGATTGATGCTCAAACACCTCGTCCAATGCTTGTTTAGTGGCATTGAATGCTTGCAATTTAGTATAAGAAAAATGGTAAATTAAAGTTTGGCTAACTTGCTTGCCTATTTTTATCAACGGATCAAAAGCACTCATACCGTTTTGCACAATCATACCTAGCGATGTCCCTAATAGGGTACGCCGTTGTTGCTCTGAATATAAATGAAGGGGCTTTTCATCAAAAAATATTTCTCCCGATAGTGCAAGTGTACTTGGCAGTAAGCCAATAATGGCTTTACTGATTAAGCTTTTACCACTACCACTCTCACCGACAATAGCTAACGTTCGCCCCTGTTTAAGGCTAAAGGAGAGATTATCTACCCGCTTTTTTTCGCTGTGAGGATCATAGATTGAGACTTGATTAAGCGTCAGTAAATTGTTCATATTTATCCCCGACTGATTGACGATTATCGGGGTCGAACACATCGCGTAAAAAATCGCCCCAAAAGTTAAATGCAGTAACAACAACCGTAATCGCTATCCCCGCAGGTAGCATTTGTTCGGGATGTAATACCATGACATTTTTTGCTTCACTCAGCATATTGCCCCATTCTGGGGTGGGTGGCTGTACCCCTAATCCTAGAAATGAAAGTGCAGAGATCATTAAAATAACACTACCAATATCACTTGAGGCTAAAACGATAGTTTCAGCTAATGTCACGGGTAATAAATGGCGTCGTAAAATATGTGTTGGTGGTGCGCCAATCACTTGGGCATAAGCAATATAGTGACGATGTGAATATTGTCGAACAATGCCTCGTATCATTCTGGCGTACCAAGCCCATTTAACCAAGATCACCGCAATCAAGATGTTACCTATTCCAGGCCCCATTATGCCCACTAAGGCTAAGATCATAATTTCCGCAGGAAATGACAATACCACATCACATAAACGCATAATCACTGTATCCGTTTTACCGTGAAAATAGCCCGCCAACATCCCCATTAGCCAACCGATCAGCAGTGTTATGCTCATCGCATATATGGCATAAAAAACGGTGGTTCGAATACCAAAGAGTAAACGTGAAAATACACAACGCCCTAAATTATCTGTACCCAGTGGATAGTGAAAGCTGATTGGCTGAAATTTTAAGCGTATCGATGTTAAAGTGGGATCATGAGGTGCAAACCAAGGTGCGCCTATTCCGGCGATGGTAATCATCACTATCACCAATAAACAGAGTTGTGCACTTTTATCTCGCGCAAGTCGTTGCCAGAATAACCGCCACATTGTTACCGCCTTAGACGAGGATCGACTTTCATCTGAATGATATCTATCAGAAAGTTAAAAAAGAGAAATAACAATGACATCATTAAAATATAAGCTTGTATCATCGGATAATCGCGTCCAAATATGGCACTAATACACAGCCGCCCCACCCCAGGCCATGCAAAAATATTCTCGATCACGACCGTGCCCGCGATAAGTTTCGGAATACTCATTCCTAGCGCCGTCAGCGCAGAAGCGAGTGAATTACGTAATATATGGCGACGCAAAATCAGCTTATCAGGTAATCCTCTTGTTCGGGCATAAAATACATAAGGCTGATGCCATTGATTAAGCATTGCACCCCGTAACAAACGTAAATAAGTACCGATATAACCTAAAGAGAGTGCAAATGCCGGTAAAATGACCGATTGTGCTGTCAACATACCACTGACAGGTAACCAATCTAAATGAACCGCCACCGCCCAAATTAACAACAACCCTAACCAATAATTAGGAATTGCGGTTAACACAAAAACAATCAGCCGAATACTTTTGTCTATCAAGCTATGTGGTTTTGCCACACACCATAAGGCTAAAGGTAACGCGATAATAAGCGTAAATAATAATGCGGTAGCCGCTAACCAAAGCGTGGGGGGGAGAGCAGTTAACATCTCTTGTATCACCGGTTTTCGGGTCAAAAAAGAGGTGCCAAAATCCAGTTGAAATCCCGCTACAAGCCATAAAAAGTAGCGTGTGAAAAAAGGCTTATCTAAACCAAGCTCACGGCGCATACCTTCAATCGCTTCGGGCGTCGGTACAATTTCGTTAACACGCAAAGCCACTTCTGCCGGATCAGACGGTGCTAAATTCAGCAAAACAAAGGCAATAAACGAAATAATCAACACTAGCGGCAATATCGCCAATAGGCGCCAACATAGATAACGTAACATCTGCTTTAACCAATATGGCACCGGATCAGTGCCATATTGAAGTAACCTCTTAAATTAATCGGTTATTCGGCTTTAAAACGCATCTTTTCAAAAGGTATTTCATATTGAGATGGATTAAAACCAACGTTTTCCAATTCACTACGGTAAATCGCTTTAGTACGCGAATAGGTTAATGGTATATAGACGGCTTGCTCTGCTAATGAGGTAAATAAGCGTTGATATAATGTCTGACGGCGATGTTCATCTGGCGTAATCAACAACTCGCCAATCATCGCATCTAATTGTGCTTTATTGGCTAACCCTTTCTGTCCCTGGTAATCAGCATGAGCGGGAATTCTAAAGGATGAGACAAAAGAGGCGGGATCGTAAGGCGTTCCCCACGAAAGAGAATACTGTAAATCGAAATCACCACTTTTCTGTCTATCTAAAAAGGCCTGTTTCTCTTCCCCTAATACCGTCAGTGCCACACCAATTTTCTTAAAATCATCTTGCAATAGTTCGGCTATCTCTTTTTCAACCGCATTATTCACATTATAAGAGAGCAATAACTGCAACGGTTTTCCCTGTTTTTCACGCACTGTTTTACCCGCAGGTAATAGCCAGCCTTCCTCTTCTAATAACGAGGTAGCTTTTTCCGGTTGATAAATATAAGTTGGTGAATTAAAGTCGCAATAAGGTACACTTCTTGCCATTAATGTATCAGCGACTTTTTCACTTCCCGCTAAAATACCTTGAGCAATCCCTTCTTTATCAACGGCATACTCTAATGCTTGGCGTACTTTTTGGCTTGAAGTAATAGGGCGACTACTGTTGAGCACAATAGCACGAGAAGCAATAGGTGCACTCATTTGTGTTTTAAATTTATCAGATGCCATTAATGCGTCAAAAGAGTCCATATCTAACATGTCGCCATCTGCACCAAAAATTAGCTGAATATCTCCTTTTTGTAAGGATAATAGCATTGTTTGTCTATCGGGGATCACTCGCCACATCACCCCAGTTAATGCTGGTTTTTGCCCCCAATAATGAGGGTTAACCTTAAATTCAGCATATTGATCTTTCTTATGTTCCGTGAGTACCCAAGGCCCCGTACCAATATAATGACTCACCCCTGTTTTAGTTTTACCGTTAATAAATGATTTAGGTGAAATAAAACGAAATGGGCGAGTTAAGCCAAGTTCAGTTAAGGTTGGATAATAGGGATTTTTTAAATTTAGCTTAACAGTATACTGATCGATAACCTCGACACTGTCGATTTGACGGACCAATTCTAGCCATGCATGACGCTGATAATTATCTAATACAGCCTCAATATTAAGTTTTACCGCTTGCGCATTAAAAGGTTCGCCATCACTAAATGTAACGTCTTGGCGCAAGAAAAAGGTATAACTTTTACCATCAGGAGAAATTTCCCAGCGTTGTGCTAAATAAGGTGCAACCCCCTTATCGGTATTTAAAACCAAAGGTTCAAATACCATGTTTTGTGCGGCCATTTCACCGGAATAAAGATGGGGGTTAATATCACGGATATCTTTTGTACTGGCATAATCCAATATATTATTACTTTGATTGGCAAAAGCAGGAAATACGCACGCCAATGTTAATAATAGTGTAGGAATAACTGTAAATAGAGGTTTCACATTATTTTCCTTTTATCATTCTCATCGATTATTTTTCTGAGCATGGATCATAAACATAGGGGTTGAGCCGTAATTAATTTTTTCTTCTTCATCCCAAACGTGATCACCAATACGAATATCCACGCTATAACGAATAAAACCGATATCTAGTAGTGTATTAATATCCCACTGTGGACGCTTAACTTGGCTTAATGGTAATTGGCGAGCAATTCTTTCCATCTCTTTTGTATCAGTATTAACATAGTGATCAGCAACTTGCTTTTGCGCCGCTCGCTCTCTATCAGCAAGAAAACCTTGCCAATATTCATCATCAAACAGATGTAAATACCAATTGGCATCAAAATTAATTAAGCTTCCCCCAGGTTTTAATACGCGAAACCACTCTTGATAAGCCTCACAGGGTGATTTTAAATTCCATGTCACATTACGGCTGACGACCAAATCAAATTGTTCATCGCCAAAGGGAAGATCTTGCACATCACCACAAACAAAGTTAATAGAAACATTATGTTGGCTGGCGTTATTTTTAGCCTCAAGCAACATCCCAGGCGTGGCGTCAATTGCAGTGACTTGGTGGCCCGACAACGCTAATAAAATAGCAAAGAATCCCGGCCCCGTACCGATATCAAGAACCTTTAATGTCTCCCCTTCTTTGACATGGCTTAACAATAACTGACGCCATTTTTGTTGTTTTTCACTTAATAACTCTTGCTGGTTGGCAGCACTATAGCTTTCAGCGCGGATATTCCAGTAACGGGTCACATCATGAAGTAATTGGTTATTATCGATTTTATTTGTCATCAAAAACCTGCTGTTGTATCAACATAAGAGAGGTAAAAATTCCCTAAACGAGAAAAAGAAGGGGATTGTGTGTCTTCGTCAGACACCTTACCTTTTAGTTTCGAGATCCTCCATGTGCTATATCAATGATTTTTAGCTCTCCAAAGGCAAGCTGGCTTTCGTTGACTCACATCGATTTTTACCGAAACGCATTATCGTAAGGTGTAAAATGGATACCAAGCAAACAGAATTTAGGCTAATACTGACGATTGAGAAGATCTAGAAACAATTTGCGCAGATAGCTTAATAACCGCTATTACGTCGCCCAAATAGTGTTCTTATTAAGGATAAAAAATAGCGGCCTTGATTTCTTCTTGCACACAAAAGCGCTATAGTGATTAGATAGTCATGTTGATTGATAATTTTCTTTTCGCTATCAATAAAGGCACTCTCATATGGATCTCATTTCACGATTAACAACCAATACCACTCGTGCTGATTTTGCCTTAGCTCATCAACAGCAATTAATACAGTTACTGATACAACACTTTCCTGCTAAATATCACACCTTGTTTGCAACCCCGCAAAAAACCGCAGAAGATACTATTGAATGGTATGGTGAATTATCCGGTCAGCCAGTGGCATTAAATGCATTGTCAGAGCAACAACGCCAAGAGATAAGAGATGCTCTCGATGATGATTTAAAAAATCTTAAAGAGCAAACGGCATTACTTGCTTCACAGCAACGCATTACCGATGAAGAGCGCCATCTGCTTGATACCGCCTCAACCCTACCTGATGCAGAGAGCATCTATATCATTAATGGAAAACCCATTATTACTTGGTGGCCTCGTACCACACCTTTAGCGCCGACTGTTGCACAAGTCACTGCTGGCTCTAGTGCAGCGGCTGCCGGAGCGGCGCTTGCAAAAATATCACCAAAAACTCGCCACCGTTGGTTACGTTGGTTACTGGTATTATTATTGGTTTTAATTGCCTTAGTCTCATGGTTAAGAGGATGTTTTGATATCAATACAACGCCTTCTATCAATGATACTTCAGCGACCGCTGTCGCAACTCACTCTACCTCAACGATGACAGCTACAACTAATACGACTAATAAACAAGATAACCTAACAACAAATAAATAATTTAGGTATTAAATAAAATTAAAAATAGCGTTTTATATTGATATAAACGCTATTTATTTATAAAAACAAACACGCCAATAAATTATTATTTTTATATAAAAAAAACCTATTTCATCTCACTTATCTTTTTTTATTCCAATTTAAACAATTGTCATTACTATAATTCACCATTCTAAATAGTAAGTAAATGGAATATTAAAAATGAAAAAACAACTATTATCAGCATTATTTATCAGTGGAATATTTTCTATTTCTACCGTTCAAGCACATGAAAATACCTCATTAGATAAAACAACAATTTCTGCAGGTTATGCACAAATAAAAATTGCCGGTCAATCAGGTATTATGCGCGGTGGTAATCTTTCTATACGTCAAGAATTCAATCAACAGCTAGGTATTATGGCAATTGCTACCTATGCGCAAAATGAATATGATTTAAATAAGCCTTTAAAACAATTCCTAAAAGATGTTGATGCCCGCTATTATTCAGTGATGGCAGGGCCAACCTTGCGCCTCAATGACTATATTAGTGTATATGGTGTGGCAGGTATGGCTCAAATCGAATTTAAAGGTTTAGATACTAGACAAGTACCTGAAAGTATAATCAAGAAAAATGCTTTTAGCTGGGGAGCCGGTGTTACCATTAACCCTATCGATATGCTTTCTGTTTCCGTTGGCTATGAAAACAGCCGTTATAAAATGAATAAATTAAGTGATAATAAATTAATTATTGATGGCTTTATTGCAAATATTGGTTATAGCTTCTAATTATTGATTTAATTAAATTATAAAAAAAGCCTCTGTCATTATCAATAACAGAGGCAAATTATTTCACAGACACACTCTGGGATATTTTTAAAATACGAGATAATATTATTAAATTAAATCTTGATAAGTACCTAATTGATATCCACGCTCAGCAATCGCTTGTTTTAACGATGATTGCGTCAACACCTCTAATTCCGTTAAACGTTGGAAACAGTAACCACTCGCACGTAAAGGATTATCAATAAAAGCAGGATGTGTCATCACTTCAAGCGATTGTTCACCACGTGCTTTAGCGTCATCCAGTGTCTTTAAAAACAAGGCTTGGCTGATTTCATCACCATAGAATTGACTATCAAAACCATCACTACTAATAACCCCTTGAGTATTAAGATTTTCTTTTTGTGCCAACAGTCTATCAACACGTATCGGTAATGCTTTTTGTTGTGCAAACTCTGCCACGATGGGGAAAATTTGTTTAAACATATGCACATGATGATGGCTGTCTATATGGTCGGGGGGACAACCAAACAACTCAACAAAGCGCTGATATTGTGCATTAAGCTCCACTCGTATCTCATCTAAAGGTAACTGCTCTTGCTCTGCCATTTGCCATAGCCATTTACCTAATACCCCATTACGCGTTAAAGAAGGGATAGGAGACAGCGGCTGTCCCATAGTCAATGTAAAATGGAGCCCGACACCAAGATGAGGTAGCTCCTTGCATAATTGTGCAGCATGCTCAATACCTTCAGCATTCACCAACGCTGTCGTTGATGTCACTATGCCATGACGATGACATTCAACAATGCCATAATTTTGCCCTCTACTCAGCCCAAAATCATCGGCATTGACAATTAACAAATGTGCCATTCTGTCTCCTTTTTATGATTTATTGAGTCTAAATCACTTAGTTTGATGCTGCTAATTGTGCAATCGCATGAGCAAAATTAGGTAAGTGCGCTTTGTGTGCTAATAACATCTCACGAGTCAGTACTTCAGCATCTTTATCGGAAAGTACCAGCGGCGTTAAATTCATCGCAAGTAATGCATCATTAAACTCACCACTAATAGCCGCTTGACTGGCTGCGATCTCAAACCCTTTGATAGTATGAATAAGCCCCAGCACTTTTTCATCAAAATGGGTTAAACGTGGATGTGGTTTGGCTCCGTCTTTACCTAAAATAGCCGTCACTTCAATTGCCCAGTCTGCAGGGATATTATCAATATGACCGTGATGAGGAATATTGACGTAATGCTCCGCCTGTTTATCGTTATAAATCGCATTAATCACTTCACAAGCGGCATCAGAATAATAAGCCCCTCCACGTAATTCCAACTCTTTAGGTTTAATATTTAAATGCGGATCTTTATACAATTCAAACAGTTGTTTTTCGACTTGCTGAACAACCTTAGCCCTAGCGCCACCTTTATAGTATTCCCCCATTTCAATGGCTAACATCTCTTTTTGTTTAAAGTAGTAGAGTAAATAAGAGCATGGCAACAGATTAAGAGAACGAATTAGCCCCTCACTAAAAGGTAAATCAAAAATATTTTTCACCGATCCTGCGGTTAACGTCCCCGAAGCAACTCCTTCTAATAATTCAGGGAAACGGGATTGACCGTTAACAATCACATCTTTAATAAACACCATATGATTTAAGCCAAACAGATCAATAGAAAGCGTATCTTGCTCCGTTAGCTTAAGCACATCAGTAATAAACATTTTCATACCGATAGGAATATTACAAACACCAATAAACTTCTTAAAATTGGTATGGCGATAAACCGCTTCCGTCACCATACCTGCAGGGTTAGTAAAGTTTATGATCCACGCATTAGGGCAAATTTCTTCAACATCTTTAATAATGTCAAAAATAACCGGAATAGTACGTAATCCTTTAAATAGCCCACCGGCACCATTGGTCTCTTGGCCTAAATAACCATGGCTTAACGGAATGGCTTCATCCAATTCTCTTGCTTTTAATTGACCAACTCGCAACTGTGTTGTGACGAAATCAGCCTCTTTTAATGCCTCACGACGATCAAGTGTTTTATAAATGGTTAAAGGGATACCCGCTTTTTTTATCATACGCTGGCAAAGCGCAAAAATAATATCCAGTTTTTCTTTGCCTTCTTCAACATCAACCAACCATAATTCCGTGATCGGCAATTCATGATAACGTTTAATAAATCCTTCTAATAATTCAGGTGTATAACTACTTCCTCCACCAATGGTGACCACTTTTAACTTATGACTCATAAAATACTCCCATACAGCACAATCATGCTGTTATTTGTCTATTAATGGCAAAATTAAGGCGTAAAAATCCCTAAAGAAAATAACGTTATTTTCTTCTTTCTCTCTCTATTTAATAAAAATCAATTGATATTATTGATTGCTTTTTACGCTTAATTATAAATTAGTTAGTCTCTTTAATACTGTATAAATTCTTTCTATAACTATTTGGTGTCAGCGATGTTATCTTCTTAAAAGTCTTAATAAATAAGCTCGGGCTACTATAACCTGCATCAAAAGCAATATCGGTAACGGAGTAATTCGTAATTTCTAATTGTTTTTTAGCAAAATTAATTCGAATATCATGAATAATTTGCATCGGCGTTTTATCATAATAACGGCGAGTTGCTCGAGTTAAATACTCTTGCGATTTTCCTGATAATTGCACCATATTTGCTAATGCATTCTCCCCAAATCGGCTTTTATCATGCATTCCATCAATGGCGTCTTTTAGCCATAAGGGAATATCATCTTCAATACCATCATCTCTATAATGTCGTAATCTATTCACCACATTAAAGGTGACAATTTCAATAAATTCATTAAATTCTGTATGTCTGAAATTTAATGAGCTAATCACGGATTCAATATAAGAAAGAAACTCATTTTTTAATGCATAAACTTGAGAAGCAACAAAATAAGCGGGCAATAAAGGAAGATAATGTTTATCAAAAAAAGCTTTGCTTATTCCCACATTTAAAATACGAGTTACACCAAAGTCATAAAAACTTTGATGATGCGAGCCAATAGGAATAAAGACAAAATCACCACGCTCTAATAACACCTTTTTACCGTTAATTTCTTGATAATAGCGCCCTGTTAAAACAATAGTAAATTCATAATAATCATGCTGATGCAACCCACTGACGCTTTCTGTTTTGTTATAAATAAACACATGAAAATTCTTACCATTAAATAATTGGTTTTCATATACCATGCGTATTTCAGCTTGCGCTTTTAATGAGTGCATCATCATTCGCCTTACTTTATTTTTTCATGTAACTCGATAAGCTCTGTGACAAGCTCTCTGGCTAACATAGATGTCATTAAATGATCTTGAGCATGCACCAGTACCAAGCTCACTTTCGTTTTACCCAATCCTTGATCATCACCAATTAAGCGGGTCTGTATTTTATGAGCTTCATTTAATGCTGTTCGAGATTGTTCCATCATTTTCTTGGCTTGTGCAAAATCACCTTGCTTCGCTTTTTTTAACGCTGCATAAGCGATACTTCGTGCTTGCCCTGAATTAATAATTAACCCCATGATAATTTCTTCAAATTCATCATCTGTCGCTGAGCTATCAACGCAATTCTCAATATCTAACATCATTCCCCCTCTTTGGTGCTTAGCTGTGCAAAATAAGCGCTGCACAGCCATTGTCTATTCGTTAAAATTTCAATGCATTAGCAATATCTTCTTCACTTTCTTCTTTATCAATTTCGGTTTGTGCTTTATTAGAAATAATCACAAAAGGCAGATAAATCAGTGTTGCAACAGCTAAGTTAAAGAGTGCTAATAACAATGCGGCAATACTGCCATTGGTATTAAAAAATGCCCCTAACCCTGTTGGCATCGTCCAAGGTGCAATATTTGTGACCGGCGGAATAATCCCAAGGTAATAAGCGGTTACGGTAATAGCAGCAAGGATTGGCTGAATAAGAATAAAAGGAATAAACATCACTGGATTCATAATCACAGGTAAACCAAAAATAATAGGTTCATTAATTTGGAATAGACCCGCAGGTAATGCTAACTTCGCCACTTGACGGTGATCTGCTCGACGCGATGCAATAAAGATAGCTAATATCAGACCTAACGTCGCCCCTGTTCCTCCTAAGAAGATAAACGAATCTAGCATCGGTTTTGCCCAAAGATGGAACGTTTTGCCTGCTGCAAGTGCCGCTTCAACTGAACCATACTCGGTATAAATAGAGACGTTTTCTAATGCCCAAGGTGTCATAATACCGCTATCAAGTGCCGCCAGCGCCAATGAACCATGAATACCAAAGAACCACAGCAAAGAGGTAAAAATAACGTAAGCCCACCCGACAACCGATCCTAACGAAGCCAATGGCGTTGAAATAGAATCTAAAATGATTTGATGGAAATGTGTACCGTAATGCGCTAATCCCCAAGAGATAATTCCCATAATTGATAAAATAATAAAACCAGGAATTAAGGCAGAAAAAGAGCGCGAAACGGAGGCAGGTACACTATCGGGCAAACGGATAACCCAATTACGACGCACTATAAAGGTAAACATTTCGGCAACCACAAGGCCAATAATAATCCCTGAGATAATATTGGCACCTCCTAACCAGTTCGCCCCCACAGCATAAGCGCCACCAGCGTCATAAGGTGTTACCGTCATAAAGGCGGCGATAGAAAGTAATCCCGCCGCAATAGGGTCGACTTTTCTCTCTTCCGCCAACGCCATACCAATAAAGAACGGCGCCATCAATGACATTATTCCCAACGTACCGTTATAGACATTACCACCTATGGCTTTGAAACCATTAAGTGTTTCAATTGTTGAGGCATCTAAACGAATACCAAGAGAGTAAAAAAAGGAGCCCTCACCAAAACTAAGAAAAACATTATTGATAAGTACAAACATTGCCCCGGCAAGTGTTAATGGCATTAAACGGATAAAACCATTTTTTATCGCATTAACATGAGGTTGCTTTCCAATTTTAACCGCAAAAGGAAGGAGTACCTTTTCAAGTGAACCAATGACCTTACTCATAGAAAAATACCCTTAAAATGCCGCTAATTGCTCGGCTAGCTGAAAAATTCACTCTTTGACTGGAATAAATAAAAATAACAATAAAAATAATTAATTAGTTGTTGCTGAAGCTTTCTTAATGGCGGCTACTGCTGCTTTTAATACACCTAATCCATCAACTTTCCCATATAACAATGAATCAATGACTTCGACAGGTTTATTGGGTAATAATTTTTGAATATCAGCGAGCATCCAACCAATTTGTGGCCCCAATAAAACGACATCCGCTTCTTGGCCTTTTTGCTCTGCTAATGTTTCTGGAAAAGCTTCAATAATAACGGGTACATCATATTTTTCTGCTTGTGCACGCATTTTTGTCACTAAAAGAGATGTTGACATGCCAGCAGAACAAAATAGATAAATATATTTCTTTTGCATAAAACCCTCTCAAATTGGCCACACTCTGCCCTAGAGATAATGCTACTTTCTCATGTGCATTGATTAAGATGTCAGTACAGAATTAAAGTAAAATTTAGCAATTAAGATTGTTTCTGATTGAATAAAGTATACGCAATGATACTCACTAACGATATTTTTTACTGACACATAATTGTCTCTGATTGACCTAGTGTATTGACCCTCTTCACAAATTAAGCAAAAAATCTTTAGCATTGTTTCGCGTTACAAAATTTGTCCATTCTTCTCTTCACATGATCTGATGCAAAGATTCAGCACAATAATATAAGTTAATCCTTTATTATTGTGAGAATGTGAATTAGTATCATTACTCTTTAGTTTTTTGGTATAATCATTGTTTCCTTTGTGAAGCTCATTATTAGGTCACAGCTAGTAAACTGTGCTATTTCATATCGCAACAATATGGGAAAGAGAATGTTTAAAAAATCATTAAGCCCACTGTTCTTATTGCTGTCTTCTCTGGTTATCGCAGGTTGTGATAACGCACAAGATACCTCAACAACGCAATCCACAGAGAAACAAACTCTCACTATCGAACATGCTCAAGGCACCACTGAGATCCCTGCACACCCACAAAAAGTGGTTGTGATGAACATGGAAACACTTGATATTGTTGATGCTCTTGGCGTACCTGTTGTTGGCCTACCACAAACAAACGTCCACCTACCTAAATTTCTAGAGAAATACACCAACGAAAATGAGTACATCAACGAAGGTGGCCTGTTTGAACCAAACTACGAAAAACTCAGTACTACTGCCCCTGATCTGATTTTAACGGGTAGTCGTGCTCGCGATGCATATGCCAAATTAAGTGAAATCGCACCATCCATTTCTATGGATATCGACAGCACACGCTTTATTGACAGTCTCACTGAGCGTACAACGACTTTAGGTCAAATTTTTGGTAAAGAAGAACAAGCTAAAAAATTATTAGCTGACTTCAATAGCAAAATTGATACGGTAAAAGCAAAAACCCCAGATGCGGGCAAAGCAATGGTCGTATTAGTCAGTGGCGGTAAAATTTCCGCTTATGGCCCAGGCTCTCGCTTTGGTTTTATCTACGATGTATTGGGCTTTGAACCTGCATATACTTTCGATAGCCCAGGCTCTCACGGTAATATTGTTAACTCAGAACTACTGCTAAAACTTAATCCAGACTGGATGTTTGTCATTGACCGTGATGCGGCAATTGGTCGTGAAGATTCACAACCTGCAAAACAAGTGCTTGATAATGCCCTAGTTAGAAAGGTTAATGCATGGAATAAAGACCAAATTATCTATCTTGATGCCAGCTCGATTTATATCTCAGGTGGGATACAAACTTACTCTCGCTTAATGGATACAATTAATCAGGCGTTGGATCAAAAAAAATAAAGTAACTGAATGAAAACGTTCCATTTATCATTGGGGATAGGACTTATCGCTATCCTCTCAATGATCAGTCTATTTATCGGCGCAGGAGATATCACTCCTGCTTCGCTTTTTACTGATCCCGATATGCGCGATATCTTCTTTATTAGTCGCGTACCAAGAACCCTGTCATTATTACTTGCTGGGGGTGCAATTAGTGTTGCTGGTTTAATCATGCAACTGCTCACGCAAAACCGCTTTGTTGAGCCTTCTCTTGCAGGTACAACACAATCAGCCAGTCTCGGTTTATTAGTTGTGATGTTGCTTTTCCCCGCGGCAGGCATTTTCACCAAAATGATGGTAGCCACTGTTTTTGCACTTTTAGGCACTGTGTTATTTATGTTGTTGCTACAGAGAATTGCCTTAAAGACCGCATTAATCGTGCCACTTGTCGGTATTATGCTAAGTGCAGTGATAGGTGCTCTAACCATCTTTCTTGCCGTCTATTTTGATTTACTACAATCACTAGATGCGTGGACTAGCGGAGACTTCTCCAGTGTCTTACAAGGTCGTTATGAGCTGCTATGGCTTGTCGGTGCCCTTGCATTAATGGCGTGTTGGGTCGCGGATAGCTTTACCGTGGCAGGTATGGGACGTGAGTTTTCCATCAACGTTGGACTTAACTATCGTAAAGTGATGATTATCGGTTTATCTATTATCGCTTTAATTAGTGGTGTGGTGGTGTCTGTTGTTGGTGCTTTACCTTTCCTTGGTTTGATCGTGCCAAATTTAGTTAGCCTAGTGATGGGAGATAATATTCGCAAAACCATCCCGTGGGTATGCTTAAGCGGTGGAGCCATTGTTTTACTCTGTGATGTGATTGGTCGCCTGATCCGTTATCCATTTGAGATCCCCGCAAGTGTCATTTTAGGGGCGGTAGGTGCTGTGATCTTCCTTTTCTTACTACTGAAGCAGCAACGTTATGCAAAAAGTTAATTCATCCATGATTAGCAAATATACTGGCGCTGTTCAACCTAAGAAAGTGCGCCTCTCACCTATGGCGCGTATTTGGCTCTTACTTGGCGTCTCATTATTAGCCATTGTGCTGTTTATGACGATCAACCTAAACGGTAATATCTCTTATATTCTGACACACCGCGCTTATATTATTCTGACGATGATCATCGTCGCCTTTGCGGCAGGCGTTTCTACTATACTGTTTCAGACTATCGCCAATAACCGCATTCTTACTCCTTCATTAATGGGCTTAGAAGCTCTGTTTGTATTGCTACAAACGCTCTTTATCTTTTTTGAAGGGGATATGCCTGCCTCTTGGATGGCCAATCTGACGAAGTTCTTTTTAGAGTCGGCCTTATTAGTGTTATTTTCGGTAGTTCTGTACCGTTGGCTATTTAGTTCTGTGCGCTTTAATATCAATTTAGTCCTTATGATTGGTATTATTTTAGGCACCCTATTTCGTAGCAGTGCAACGCTATTACAACGCCTCATGGACCCAAATGAGTTTTCTGTCTTACAAAGCCGTATGTTTGCGACATTTACTCGAGCCACTCCTGATCTTATCTTATGTGCATTAGCCATTATTGTCGTCGTCGGCGTATTACTTTGGCGTATGCGTTATAGTTTTGATGTGATGGCCTTAGGTCAGGCGAATGCGATTAATCTTGGTATTAATTATCGTAAGCAAACGACTTATATTCTATTACTTATCTCTGTTCTGGTTGCGGTATCAACAGCATTAGTAGGGCCGTTGACATTTTTAGGCTTAATTGTTGCTAATCTGGCTTATCATATTAGTGGTAGCAGTCAGCACCGCTTTTTAATGCCTGTGGCATTCTTATTAGGCACTATCGCACTGATTGGCGGACAATTGATTTTAGAGTATGGCTTAAAAATGACAGGTACTCTCTCTGTTGTGATTGAGTTTATTGGTGGTATGTTCTTTATTTATTTGGTATTAAGAAGACTTTAATATGATTGAAATCAGTAAGATATCAAAACGTTATCAAGACACAACGGTGCTTGATAATATTACAACAACCATTCAACGTGGCGGTATTACTTCAATCATCGGACCTAATGGTGCGGGTAAATCCACCTTACTTTCTGTAATAGGCCGTCTACTGATGCCAGAAAGCGGTATGGTCAGTGTAAATGGCATGGATGTTGCGGCTACAGAGAGTGATGTATTAGCCAAAAACCTTTCCATACTACGCCAAGAAAATCAGTTTGTGAGTCGCTTAACTGTTGAAGAGTTAGTCGGTTTTGGTCGCTACCCTTATAGTAAAGGACGCTTAACGCTAGAAGATAAGAAAGTGATTGATGAATCACTCGATTTTCTTAATTTGACTGAATTTCGTCACCGTTATCTTGATGAATTATCTGGTGGGCAACGCCAGCGTACTTATGTTGCAATGGTATTATGTCAAGATACTGAATACGTGATGCTTGATGAACCGCTTAACAATCTTGATATGAAACACGCGGTCATTATGATGAAATTACTGCGTAAAGCCGCCGATGAGCTAGGAAAAACCATTATCATCGTCATTCATGATATCAATTTCGCCTCTGTGTATTCCGACTACATTTTAGCTATGCGCAACGGACAACTTTACTATCATGGCTCACCTAAAGAGATCATGAAATCCGATATTATCGAAGATATTTTCGATACTCCCGTCGACGTTAAAGAGTTGGATGATAAGCTTATCGCGATGTATTACTAATATTGCTATTTCACCAAAAGCCAAACAGCATATTGTTACTTTTAAACAATATGCTGTTTAATTACTTCGTAGTCACTGTAACCAGTTCAGAATCGATATCGCTAAAAATCTCTTCCCACTCATTATCATCAATATCCATTAAACCAAAATACCGTAGCAAGAAAGCCCCCTCGGTGGCTAAAAAAGCCAGTCTCGCCCGTTTTCCCTCTACTGTTGTGGTATCGACACCCGCTAATCTTTGCTGATACCACGCTTTAGTACTTTGCAAATATTCTGGCGTTTGCAGTAACGCAGCCATTAAGCTGGCTCCTTTGGCAAAAGAGAGCTTATCGTGATCATGAGTAGCATGAATATGTGCTCTAACGCGATTATTGGCTGAGTTATCATTGGCAACCACCTGATTAAATCGCGCTTCATATCCTCCTTCCCAATGTTCAAACATGGCATCAATCATCGCTTCTTTACTATTAAAACAATATTGGACACCACCTTTAGAAATCCCCATTTTTTTGGCCACCGTATCGATAGTCAGAGCGGCAGCCCCTTGCTCCATCACGATGTCAAAAATAGCCTCAAGTAACTTTTCTCTATCAATCGTTCTTTGGCGTCCCATTTAAAAAAACCTCTTTTCAATACGACCGTATGGATTTAAAATTATTATTCCTAGCTAAATATAACACCTAAGATAACCACTGAGACTTTATATGATAAAAGATTATAAGCGTTGGATAGTCTTACTTTTAGTATCAAGTATGCTGTTTCTAATTGTTGTTGATGTTACCGTACTTTATACCGCACTACCGCGTTTAACTCATGATCTCAATGCGAGCGCCTCAGAAAAACTATGGATCATGAATGCCTATCCGCTGATTGTCGCAGGGCTGTTGCCAGCAGCAGGTATGCTTACCGATAGAATAGGCCATAAGACGTTATTTATTAGCGGATTACCCCTTTTTGCCATCGCCTCATTATGCGCGGCTTATTCCCCTAGTGCCACCAGCTTAATTATTTCTCGTGGTTTCTTGGCCGTCGGTGCTGCTATGAGCATGCCTGCAACGTTGTCTATTGTGAGACAAGTATTTACTCATCCACAAGAGCGTGCCGTCGCTATCGGTATTTGGTCTGCTGTTGCTTCTGGTGGCGCGGCATTAGGGCCTTTAATTGGTGGATTGCTATTAAACCATTTCTGGTGGGGCTCAGTCTTTTTGATCAATGTCCCTATTGTACTACTTGTGCTTCCTTTCTCGATTTGGCTAATTCCTCACTTTTCGGGACAACGGCAGCATAAAATTGATTATTTAAGCTCAATACTTATTTTGATTGGCTTAGTCAGCGCTATTTATACCTTAAAAGAGATAGGTAAGGCTTATACACAATGGAATGAAGTGATCATCGCCACCCTTATTGCCATTATTTTTCTCACACTATTTGCGCGGCGCCAACGTCGTCAAACGCATCCAATGATTGATTTTAGCCTATTTAAAAAGCGCTATTTCAGTGTCGGTGTGGCAATGTCGACTCTTTCTATGGTGATCATCGTGGGTATTGAATTTCTGCTAAGCCAACGCTTACAGTTAGTCGCCGGCTTTACACCACTGAATGCAGCTTTAGTGATTTTACCTATCCCTATCGGCTCAGTATTAGCCTCTCCTTTGGCTGGGTTTTGGCTAGCGCGTTTAGGTGCAGTGCGCTTAATTATTATCGGATTCGCCCTAACATTAATGGGTAACTTATGGTTAATTGCCATTTCAAACTCACCGATAATGCTAATGGGTAGCCTCTTTTTGATTGGCTTTGGTTTAGGCATTATTTTTACCACCGCATCGACCTCTATTATGCTAAGTGTCGACGATAAACAAGCAGGTATGGCCGCTTCTATTGAAGATATCGCCTATGAGTTGGGTAGCGTGATTGGCGTGACATTTATGGGGAGTTTAATGAGCACTCTCTATACCTTAAAACTAACTTTACCGGATACGCTTAACGTCAATAGTGTCGTTTATGATAGTTTAGATGAAGCACTTATTGTCGCTGAAAAGCTTCCCGAAGCAGCGGCGACCCTCTTAATCGCACAGGCTAATAGTGCGTTTGAATATGCTTTTTCTATCGTTCTGATCGCCACAGCCATTGTGACTACAATAAGCTTAATTGCACTCCCTTATTGCTTGCGTAATGCGGTAAGAGAAAACAAGCCCAGCCACTAATTCAAGCTCATAGAAAACGCGCCGTTATGGCGCGTTTAGTTTAAATCATCAATAGCAAAAAAGATCAAAGCGTAATAATACCTTTCATCAATAAAGCTAATACCAACACATCAAGTAATAATAAAATCACTAAATAGAGTGTCTCTTTTTTCTGAAAGATAGGTTTATTATCGTGTTTCTCTTTACGTGACCAGATAAAAACGGGTAATCCGCATGTTAATAAAATAGGAATTAATGCAACATACTGAATTTGGCTCGCATATAAAATAAATAAGCAAAAAATAACGCCAAGTACACCACTGAACAATGCTAAACCACGACCTGTTTTGGCATATTGGTAATATTGACGATTAAGACAAATTTTTGTGATATATAAGGTTGTCGTGACGTAAGCTGGAACGACCATTAATGCACTGATGTTATACATGGTATTCCATGCATTATTAGAAAAATAGACTAATAGCATCGCGGCTTGCATGACAATACTACTGACCCATAGTGAGGTATTGGCGGCTTGATTTTTATTAGTACGAGCAAAAGCTTTAGGAAACGCGCCTTTTTGCCCGGCAACCATCGGAATTTCTGCGCATAGCATTGTCCAAGCAAGCCATCCCGCTAATACAGAAATAATCAACCCGACATTCATTAACCAATCACCCCAATTTCCAACAACTTTAGCCAATACACCTGCCGTAGAGGGGTTACTTAATTGCGCTAATTGACTTTGTGGCATAACACCAAATGGTAGGACGGATAATAAAATATAAATAATTAATGCCAATAGAAATCCTAATAAGGTTGCCTTACCAACATCTTTTTTATTTTTTGCCCGTCCAGATAAAACAACGGCTCCTTCAACACCAATAAATGACCATAATGTTACTGTCATCGGAGCTAATATTTGTGACATTAATGATACAGGTTCCGCCTTATTATCCACCGTATTCATAATTTGAGGAGATGTCCCCCAAAAATTACTAAATAACTGATAATAATCAATAAGTACACCAAGGATAATCACAAATAAAATCAATGGTACTAATTTAGCAATAGTACCAAGTGTATTAACAAAACCTGCAACTTTCGTTCCTGATAAGACTAAAAAGTTATAACCCCAAATTAAAATAGAGCCACAGATAATTGAATTTAAATTATTGCCATCTGTAAAGACACCGGGGAAAAACTGATCAAAAGCATCCATTAGAATAACGGCAAATGCCACATTACCAAATGCAGTCATTAACCAATATCCCCAGGCCACATTAAATCCAATAAAAGATCCAAAACCTTCTTGTGCGTACATATACACACCAGCTTGAAGATCAGGTCGTAAATCCGATAATAAGCGAAACGCATTAGCAATAAAGTAAATGCCGATACCTGCAATCACCCACGCAATTAAAACCGGCCCGATAGCTGAACTTGCCGCTGTATTTTGTGGCAAGCTAAACACGCCACCACCTAACATAGAGCCTACTACAATTGCGATCAGAGCAAATAAACCCAATTTTGCACCACTATCACCAGTCGCTGATGTGGGGCTCTTTGACGATGCAGTTTCTGATTTGTTTGCCATAAAAACCTCTTACCTTAAGATAATAATATCTGGCGTCTCATCCCACGCCAGATATTTTCATATCACGATCATTCACCAGTGATTACTGACGGCCTTTTTTAATTGCTGAAACACGGCGTTTAAATTTCACAGATGCAGGCAATTCTTTTGCGACCCGTTCGTCTTCAACAATGGCTCTTACCCAAAAATCTCCGTTTGCATCAACATTGATCCCTTGAATTTCATGCTCAAAACCGGGGAATGTATTGTCAAAATTTTGTAGGGCTTTAAGGTAACCAATAACGCCTTCATCCCCTTTAGGTAAGCGTTCACCTGGCATCAAAACTGGAATTCCCGGTGGATAAGGAACTAACATGCTGGCAGAAATACGACCTGAAAAATCATCTAAATGTACGTGTTCTGTTTTATAACGAACAACCTTTTGATAAGCATCAGCCGGTGACATAACGGGTTCAGGAATGCTATTTACGGCATCATTAATATGTTTCATTAAATCAAGCTCATCCATCTTTTCATGCATAGATTGGCAAAGCTGTTTTAAGGTTATTTTGGCATATTGAGGGGAGATTTCTTTTAGTGAAGGAATAGCTTCTACCGCTAACGCATCCGAATCATAGAGCTTTTTAAAAGTCAGTAAACTTTCTAATAACGTTCCCCATTTACCTTTAGTCACTCCAACAGAGAAGAGGATTAAAAGGGTATAGTCTCCGGTTCTGGCGATTTCAATACGACGATCATCCAAAAATTTAGTCATGATATAACCGGGAATACCCATTTTTTGATACTGCCCATCAGCGGTAATGCCAGGACAAGTTATCGTTACTTTAACGGGATCTAACATACTGTCAGTGTCGGCAATATCTTCATCTGAAAAACCATGCCATTTATCTCCGACTTTTAATGTCCAACATTCAGGCTCTTGGCTTAATAAAGATAATGGTGCTTGCTCAAAACTGTAATTTTCTTTCGTGTTAGGATCACAAACTTGAGTTGGTTGTAGTACATCAAAGAACCAATCAGGATCACCATTTTGCTCTTTTAATTGACGTTTTACTGCAACCACTGCTTTGCGAAATGCAATAGCTTCCTCTATAGACTCCTGAACTAGAGATTGGCCCGATTCCCCTTTCATCATCCCTACCGCAACATCAATAGAAGCAATAATGGGGTAATAAGGTGACGTAGTTCCGTGCATCATAAAAGCGTCATTAAAGTCATCAAAATTTAAAGGGGCGCGTGCGCTTTTTTTCACGTGGATCATTGATGCCATAGAGAGTGATGGCAACATTTTATGTGTTGATTGCACAGCAAAAAGCGTAGGACGATCCGGTATATCCTCAGACACGTCCATCGCAAAACGATTTTTATAGAGGGGATGAAAGCGCGCATAAGCATACCATGCCTCATCAAAATGAATTCGAGGTACACTCTTGGCTAAATTTTTCACAACATCATTAACGTTGTAGCAGAAGCCATCATAAGTACAGTTAGTGACTACCGCATAAGTCGGTTCCGAGCTAACAGCTTCTTCTGTTAACGGGCTTTCTTGGATCAGAGTGCGAATGCTTGCCTGTGTGAGTCGTCGAGTTGGAATAGGGCCAATTAAGCCGTAACCATTACGTGTTGGTTTTAAATACACAGGACGACCTTGTGAAAGAGTCAACCCATGATTCAGTGATTTATGACAATTTCTATCTACAACAACAATTTCATTAGCGGCTATGGCCCCTTGCGCCACAATACGATTAGAACCCGATGAGCCTGATACGCCATAAAATGTCCAGTCAGCACCAAATAACTCTGCGGCCATTTCTTCGGATGTTTTTGAAGGCCCAGCATGAATAAGGTAATCCCCCATTTCAGCAGTTGCGACACCGATATCAGCCCGCATCATATTTTCACCAAAAAAATTAATGAACTCGATACCGATAGGATGTTTTAAATAAGCCATACCGCCCATATGCCCAGGGCAATCCCAATAATAATCACCATCTTCAGTGAAATCTTTTAGTGTTTTAAAATAGGGGGGTAAAAGACTTTCTGCATAACGATGGATTAAGGTATAAATACGATTAGCGGTAAATGTTGCGGTTTCTGAATAAAGGTAAATATACTCACTTACCTCTTTAAGAATATCGATAGAAACATCATCGGTAATATTCTCTTCAGAAAGGAGAAGTATAGGTGTGTTAGGATTTCTTTTTCTAAATAATGAGATAAAGGCCTCACCCTCTATATTCATTTTGGAATTATTTTTATCCCAAAAAATACCTACGGCACTATACTTAGGACTCTCTTTTATATATTTAATACCGTGTTCAATATTATCTGCAATCTGAGCAATAAAACCACGCTCTATGATTGCTTGCTTCAATGAATTTAATGCCTGTTTTGCGGGATTATCTTCTTTTAACCCCACAGAAGAGACAAATAATACATGATGATTAAATTTCACAGACACCTCCATAGGTATCAATACTAATATTGATTAAATTGACATAATCTTATTTATTACATTGATAGAGTTAATTTAATAATTATCCAATCACTAAAATTTAATATAATCATTTAGGTATAAAAAAACTGTTAATATATCCAGCACAATAATAAAAATAAATAATATACGTTCTATAGGACTAAATAGTTCTTGTCCCTCTTGATATCTCGACCAAATAAATAGAGGAATGCCTAATGTCAGTAAAATAGGCACCATAGATAAATATTTAATTTCACAGGCATAAAACATAAATAAACAAAAAGTTAACCCAATAAGTCCACTAATTAAAGCTGAGGTTTTTCCTTTATTAGCGTATTTAGCAAAATTATCCGATAAACAAAGTTGTAATAAATAAGCCGAGCTAGTCAAATAAGCGGGCAAAACCATTAATGCAGAAATAGCTAACATTGTTAACCAAGCATTATTGGAAAAATAAACAACAAAGACCACTAACTGCATAAAGAGGCTACTAACCCACAGAGACGTAGACGCCGCCCCATTTTTATTTTTCACTGAAAACGCTTTTGGAAATGTACCATTTTGAGCGGCCGCCATGGGTATCTCAGCACAAATCATCGTCCAAGCTAGCCAACTGGTTAATACCGAAACTAATACACCAATATTGATTAACCATTCTCCCCAATCTCCGACGACTGTTTTCAATATTCCCGCTGTTGATGGTGTAGGTATTGTACTCAGTGCTTTCTGCGGTAATACGCCAAAGGGTAATACGGAGATAAAAATACAAATAATCAATGAGACAATAAATCCTATTAATGTTGCTTTACCAACATCCTTCTTATTGCGCGCTCGACCTGATAAGGCCACCGCACCTTCCACACCGATAAAACACCATAGGGCAATATCTAAAGGTGCTAATATTTGTGCAGGTATGGGACCTAGATTATCTGCTGGGATTGTGGCGGAATTTCCCCAAAAGTTATTAGTCAACTCTTCATAATTTAAAAAATAGACTAGAATAAACACAAAAATACTTAACGGTATTAACTTAGCAAAAGTACCAATAATATTAATCGCACCTGCTAATTTGGTACCTGATAAAACAAGATAATTGAATCCCCAAATAAGGATAGAAGCACCAATAATAGAAGGAATATTGTTGCCACCTTTAAAATCTCCGGGTAAGAAATAATTTAAGGTATCCATCACCATAATCGCAAACGCTACATTGCTAAAAATGGTCATTAACCAATAACCCCAAGCAACAATAAAAGCAACAAATGCGCCAAAGCCTTCACGAGCATACATATAAATACCCGATTGAAGATCGGGTCGAATATCTGACAGCACCATAAAAATTCGCGCAATAAAATACATGCCAAAACCACAAATCAGCCAAGCAATAATAACCGGACCAATTTCAGATGTTGCTGCCATATTTTGTGGTAGTCCATCAACACCACTACCTATCATTGAGCTAATTACAATTGCAACCAGTGCAAGCAGTCCTAATTTCTGACTTGTATTATTATTTGAACCGCCTTTTGACATATTTTTAACCCTATTGCAACCACGACTTTATTTACATAAATAGTTATGTAAATGAGTATAGTTGAATATGAAAATTACACCTCAGAAATTATTCAATTAATTGTAACCAACTATTTTTTAATTAAAAAAAGATCTAAGTCAAAAAATATTAATTATTTTCTTGCAAACATTTTCATCGATTCTATTAAATTTATATTCGATATATTTGTTTCAATAAAAATTTATATTTATACAAAAAAATTAAAATTAAATAGAATTTAATATAACAATCAATTAATTAAATATTAATTTGAAGTAAGAAGAACATGATGATTAATATAATTATAAATACGTAGCTCACGTATAAAAACAATCTTAAAAAGAATAGTTATTCATTTGAAATTCTCAAAAATGATCGATGTTCAATCCATCCATACTAAAGTGAGAAGGTGATTGTCCCATCTGCTTTTTAAACATAGTAGAAAAAGAGCTAGCGCTGTTGTAGCCCAAATCAAAAGCCACAGCGGTAATGCTATGCCCTGATAAAATTTGCGTGAGTGAGTTTAAAAGACAGACTTGCTGACGCCATTGTGAAAATGCCATTCCCGTCTGTTGGCGGAAAAAACGGCTAAACGAGCGTTCACTTTTATGTAATTTCTCGGCCCACTGCTGAGGTAGAGCGTCAATTTTGGGCTGACGAATAAAATCGCGACATAATTTAGCTAATTTACTGTCCTGTGGAATAGGAACAAAGAAAGGCAAAGGTTCGGCTTTCGCTAACTCATATAAGATAAGTTGCATTAAAATACCATCGCGCCCTTTTTTATCATATTGTGCAGGCACATCAACGGCTTCAAGAAGTAATTGACGTAAAAGCGGTGACACTCTTAACACTTCACACTGTTGACTCTGACGAGGAGCAGCTGCTGGCTCAATATATAAACTTCTGGTACTCACATCTAACATGCGTGTTTCATGCCCCGTCTGAGGAGGGATCCACACACCACAAGAGGGAGGGATAACCCATTCCCCATCATTTGTGCTCACTTCAATCAATCCGGTAGCGGGATATAAAAATTGCGCTCGTCGATGTCGATGCGTTTCTAATAGCGTATTAGGCAAATAATCTGTACCCAGCGCAATCACATCTCTCTCAAGGAGATCAACACTTTCTAACGGTACATTTCTCACATTAAACCTACTTTTTTATCTTTCTTGCTGATGAGCAAATCTGGTCACTATCACATTGCAAGATGGCGAATTAACCCCTTTCGCTATTTAGCCACCCTATCCCGTTAACAGCTATAAAACTTATTATTAACACTGTCAATAAATAGGCCGAAATTCTAATGTCATTGTCTGATCTTGGCATGTTGGAAAGTGATTAATCCTCTACTATCCCTCTTGCAGAGGTTGTTTCAGGCGCTCTGCAACGCGGTATGCATTCAATAATAATGCAGCGGAAACCAGATATCCCCATATCAATAGTCTAGAAAACGCATACACATCTTTATATCAAGTATCGGGTAAATTGGCTTCCGCTTATTATGTCTAAGGTAGCATTTATATGAGCAATCAGTCCGATCATCATAGTATTAAGCCAATTTCCGGTGATATAAGTCGCCGCCATTTTATTCAAGCGAGTTCGGCATTAGTCACACTGCCCTTTTTTTCCTCCAACACGATGGCGGCAACACAAGATCATGCAATAACTGAAAAAACGATTGACGCCAAAGAGAGTGAGCGTGTTGTCTCTACCTGTAGTAGTTTTGACTGTGGCGGAAAATGTGATATTCGCGCGCACGTTAAAGATGGCAAAGTGACACGTATTAGCACTCGACCTGACGCCGATTTAGATGAAGAGATGCCTATCATGCGAGCCTGTGTACGGGGCCGTGGTTATCGTAAATTTGTCTATCATCCTGATCGATTAAAATATCCCATGAAGCGAGTAGGTAAGCGTGGTGAAGGTCGATTTGAGCGCATCACTTGGGAAGAAGCTACGACGCTTATTGCACAAAATATGCAACGTATTACCAAGCAATATGGCCCTGCCTCACGTTTTGTCAGTTTAAGCACCGGGGTGACTGGTGGCATTTTTTCTGGTGCTAATATGCTACGCCGTCTGTTTAACCTAACCGGTGGCTTTCTGGAGAATTATCACTCCGTGAGTAATGGTAACACCCTTGCCGTTACCCCTTATACTTACGGTACAGCCGCTAGCGGAAGTACATTAGATACATTAGCAAATACCCCTTTAGTTATTCTATGGGGACATAATCCTAATGAAACTATTTTTGGGCATTCCAATCATTACTTCCAAAAAATGAAAAAAAACGGCACTAAATTTATTGTCGTTGATCCACGTTATTCCGATACTGCTTCTTCTTTAGCTGACCAGTGGATCCCGCTGTTACCGACCACTGATAACGCGATGATGGATGCCATGATGTATGTCATTGTCAGTGAAAACCTGCATGATCAGGCCTTTATCGACAAATACACCCTTGGTTTCGATGAGCATCAGATGCCAGAAGGCGTTGATGAAAATGAGTCTTTAGTTGCCTATTTAATGGGGAAAAAAGACGGGATCAAGAAAACCCCTGAATGGGCGGAGCCTATCACTAAAGTACCCGCAGATACTATTCGTCAATTAGCCCGTGAATATGCTTCTACAAAACCGGCAGCATTAATCCAAGGTTGGGGACCACAACGTCATATTTGTGGTGAACGGACGGCACGCGGTGCGACACTGTTAGCGACTATTACCGGCAACGTTGGTGTACGCGGTGGCTGGGCGGCAGGCTATGGCATGGCATTAAACTCTGAGTTACGTAAAACCATTGCCGGCCCAAGTTTATTGACCAATCCCGTTAAAGCAAAAATCAATATCACCAATTGGGTGCAAGCGTGTGAAGATAAAAATTTGGTCACACCACAAAATGGCTTACTCAATGCCGAGAAACTTGATACTGAAATCAAGATGATTTTCTCAATGGCGGGTAATTATATGGTGAATCAAAATACCGATATTCTTCATGCCGCTAAAGTGCTTGAAGATGAATCAAAAGTTGAATTTATCGTCTGTAGCGACCTCTATTTAACACCTAGCGCCAAATATGCGGATATCTTACTGCCTGAAACCAGCTTTTTAGAGCGCTGGAATATTGGAGGCACATGGAGTTATGGCGATTATATTATTCTGTCCGAAAAAGTGATAGAGCCAGAGTTTGAACGTCGTACCGACTACGATTGGTTACGTGAAGTGGCTGATAAACTGGGGGTCGGTGAACAATTTAGCGAAGGTAAAGCCACTGATCGCGACTGGATTGAATATTTAGTCAATGATGCCAGTATTAAACGTCCTGAAGATGGTATTCCTACCTTTGATGAATTATTGGTTAAACGTCGTCATCTGCTAAAACATCGCCCTCATACCCAAAATGTTGCGTTTGAGAAAAATATTCAAGATATAGAAAATAATCCATTTCCAACCCCATCAGGAAAAATTGAGATCTTCTCTAAACGCTTATATGAGATGAAGAATAGCGAGATCCCCGCACTTTCTCATTATGTGCCTGCCATTGAAGGGCCCGAAGATACGTTAACAGATAAATTTCCACTACAACTCATCACGTGGAAAGGACGTAACCGCGCAAACTCAACACAATTTGCTAATCCTTGGCTGCAAGAAGTACAACGTCAAGAATTATGGATCAACCCATTAGATGCCGAAGATAGAAATATCAAACAAGGCGATAAAGTCAAAGTCTATAACGACCGTGGGATCACCTTAGTTCCCGTCAAACTCACACAACGCATTATGCCTGGTGTCGTTGCCTTACAAGCAGGTGCTTGGTGGCAACCAGATAAACAAGGTATCGATCAAGGGGGATGTGCCAACGTCTTAACCTCATCCCGTAGCACCGCAATGGCACACGGTAATGCTCACCAAACTTTATTGGTCGAGGTAGTAAAAGCATGAGTAAATTTATCGTTTATCCCGCAGTAAGCAGTAAACAGCTAGGGTTTTATATCGACAGTGCTCGCTGTTCGGGCTGCAAGGCGTGTCAGGTTGCTTGTAAAGATAAAAATAACCTCGATGTTGGCCGCAAATTTCGCCGTGTATATGAAATCACTGGTGGTGGTTATAGCCGTAATACTAACGGTGCATTAATTAATAATGTCTTTGCTTACACTTTATCTATCTCTTGCAATCATTGCGATGATCCCATTTGTGTTAAAAACTGCCCAACTACCGCGATGCATAAACGCGAAGGTGATGGCATTGTGATGGTAGATACTGACAAATGTGTTGGTTGTGGCGCCTGTGCGTGGTCTTGTCCTTATGGCGCACCGCAAATGGATCCTGAAACCAAGCAGATGTCAAAATGCGATTTTTGTATCGACTTACAACAAAAAGGTGAACAGCCTGTTTGCGTTGCGACCTGCCCACTTGGGGCCATTCAATTTGGTCCAATTGATGAACTACGTGAACGCTATGGTGAAGTTAATTATGTCACTGGTTTGCCTTCTCCTGAAATAACTCATCCAAACCTAGTGATCAACCCTCACCAAGGGGCAAATAATGACACTATAAATAATAAAGGAGAAATAAAATGAATGAATGGTCATTATTGATTTTCACCTTTATGATGAATGCCACTATTGGCTTAACACTCATAACAGGCCTTTTTGCACGCCGTCTTGCACATTATCTCAGTGCTGAAAGCTATTATCGCTTTATGTTACTAACCTTATTGGTGATTTGTGGATTAGCCGGTTTAGGCTCTATTGCCTCCATTACTCACTTAGGCGTGCCGTTAAATGCTCCGAATGCCATTAGAAATGTCTTTTCAGCTTGGTTAAGTCGCGAAGTTGCTGTCACTGCCATTTTTGTAGGATGTTTAGGGATCACCTTTTTATGGCTATGGCGTACCGGTAAATTTTCGATGCTACTATTTGGTGCAAGCCTTCTGATTGGTCTGTTTGACATTTATTGCATGGCATCCATTTATCGCCATACTTCCATTTTAACATGGATGGATAACAACACTTATGTGATGTTTTTTGGCGCGATGCTCACATTAGGGGCAACAATATTCTTTTTGCTGCTAAAGATATTGCAGCGTATAGGCAATAAATTAGGGATAGAAATACCATCAGCCCCTTTCCCTATCCGTTGGAAATGGCAATTGTGGGGGATCATGGCATTTAGTTTAATTGGCCGATTACTCTATCAACCTTTTTATGAACACTATTTAACTCGTACGCTCTATAGCCAAACATCGGTAACCTTTCCGTTATCACCTATTGAAGTTTATTACTCCATTGGCCCATTACGTATGACCAGTTGGATCTTAGCAACTTTGGCTGTATTGGTGTGTGGCTATAGTTTAGTAAAATATTTGATGGGCCAAACTCAGCAAAAATCAACGGAGTCCATTTTTGTCTATGGCGGTATCATGGCAATTATTGCAGAATTTGCTTTGCGTTATGTGTTTTATTCAATTCACTAAATCACGATCAGCCAGTTATTGAAGATGACAATTATCAGGGGAATTATTAGCCCCTGATTTTTTATCAAAGATCATCGTTCACCCTGAGTATCAATCAACAGACGTTGATTAATATAATCAATCGTTTCTTCTATTGTCATAATATGATTAATCACATTAGTAATACCCTGACCAATAATAATCTCAGCTTGCCTTAAGTTAAATAATTTACCATTCGGCACTGATGATTCTCGTATTCCTTGATTAATTTCCTGATAAGCTAGTGTCATCCATGGATAACGGTGGCTAATTTCTTGGTTATGACTAAAATTTTCATGGTTACTATTTCCACCCAATAAAATTAAGTGATCCATCACAACAGGAGAATAAAGCCAACGATAAAACAGTTCAGCGTAAGATGATTTTCTACTGTAACGCGACACCCCAAGTACCCCACCCCCTAATTGTGGTACACCACCCGGAACGGGAGCAAAACCAATTTTAGGTAAAATATCGCTATGTGCGACATCATTAAATAAATTCATATAAGAGATAAGCATTGCCAGATGACCTTGCTCAAATTGTCTGACCGAGCCACTCCACCATTTATGGTTGATATTTTCGGTGATCGACAACTGATGCAAATAATCTGCTAATACCTCAGCGGCCAAGGGCATCGCTAAGCGCGGAATATTATCACTACCGATTAAACGCCCACCTTTAGCGTAATAACGTAATAAGTATTCAGTTGCGATTAATCCCGCACTTCCTAATGTGGTTGAAGCTCCCATCGGACAATGAGCTTGTCCGGCTTGATGCAACTCAGTAAAAAACTGAGTCACATTATCGTACTCTTCAAAGGTTGTCGGCACAGTTAATTCATTACCTGTTTTTTCGTAATACATTCTTTTTAAAATAGTATCTTCAAACAGATCTTTACGATAAAACAGTAATTGAGCGCTAGCATCGAACGGCATTGCATAAGCGACATCATTAACCAAACCAAATTTTTGTTGCGTAGGTAAGGAAAAGTGACTCAATAAATCAGTTAATCCATCACCAATTTTATCTAATGGTCGCAATATTCGCTCAGCAAACCATGGAAAACACGCCATATCAATACGCAACAGATCATAATAAGGGTGTAAATGAAGTTGGCTTAAAATTTGATAGACTTCATCATAAGGATGAATAGCTAAATTCACCTTGATACCAGTTTGACGATAAAAATGAGGAAGTAGTTTTTTTAATGCCGTTGTTGAAGGGCTTGGCAACGTTAGTAAATTAAGACTAATTTGTGATTTATCATCACTCATTACTGCTGGTGTTGCCGTATACAGATATGAACTTCGATTTGCGACAGATACATTATTATTTTTGTACTCATGCGGCTCTGCGATTAATAGTGCCTCAGCGACTTCCAAACCAAGCTGAGCATAGTTCATTGGAAAACAATATAACCCTTTTATTACCGGTGGAATATTATCACTTAGAGCAAAGATAATAGGACAATCTGAAGAACTGCCAAAATAGCTTGCTTGTGTTAAATAGCGAGCTTTCTCAATATCTTGTGTGACAAAGATATCGGGGACTGGCTCCATAGAAAAGAAGTCAAAAGCAATTTTATAACTCTCTTCATCAGAAGCGCTAAGTATGACACATTTTTTATCGGGTGCAGTTTGAGAAAGCCGTATTTGCAATTGATTAGCAAAAACCTGACTATTTAATTCATCTTGATTATCGCCAAAAATCCCCACTACCTTGCCAGCTGTTTGTGCCACTTGCTGGCAAATTGACTCCGCCGCTTGTGCAAAATCTAACGTAAAAAAACGTTGTGCATTGAGGGGTTTGTGATAAATAAAGATAATTTGTGAAGGTGGAAGTTTTAACGTGTCAAAATAGTATTTAGCATCTTTAAGACAACTTACGGTGACTACTTGCTTATAGCCACCTGCAGCAATTTTTTGTAGTAGATCACGCTCAGTGGTCTCAAGAAGATCTGTTAAAAAAAGATCGTAGCTGATCTCTGGAAAATTAACGATCGACTGTCTAAAAGCATTAAAGAAGATCGCATATTTTTCAGAAACCAGTTGGGGTAATAAGATCGCAATTTTATGGCTTCTATTGGTTCTTAGTAGTTGGGCTTGTGTATTTAATTGATAGCCCATCTGTTTAGCAGCTTGATAGACTGCTTCAATTTTTTCAACACTTACATTTCCACGTTTATTCAATACGTTAGATACCGTACCATGCGAAACACCCGCTAGTTTTGCAATGTCCTTGATCGTCGCCATTTCTCTTCTTTCACCTCTATTTCCACCTTCACTAGCATACCTGAATTATTTATCACGACTACTGATAATTGATTTGAACGTTCCACTCACAATTAGCTGATAAATCAATCTATTAAAAATTAAAGATAATAAATAATTATCAATACCATTTAAAATAAATATATATACTAATCAATATATTAGTAAATAATATTTGAATAAGATCACTGATCTGATCTTCATTTATTGGCAAATAACACATGTCATTTTATTATTGGAACGTTCAAATTTATTTGTAACCTACAAATAGCCAACACCAGAAAATTAATAAAATACTAATAAACAATAAGATAAGGGGATTTATTATGAAGCTTCATTTTTTAGGGACGGCTGCCTCAGAAGGCATACCGAATCCCTTCTGCCGTTGTGAACACTGTCTGAAAGCAAGAAAATTAGCCGGTAAAGATATTAGAACGCACTCTTCTGCTATTGTGGATGACATTATGTTGATCGATGTCTCCCCCACTTTTAGTTACCAACTGATGCGTGATGGTATGGACGCAACACATTTTGAAAGTTTGCTATTTACCCATACTCATCCTGATCATTTTAATGTTGGTGAACTATTTAGCAGAATGGAAGGCTATGGTTTTGAAATTAACCATCCTTTACATATTTTCGGTAACGATCGCGCTATCAATGGCTGTATTGAAGTATTACCAGGTTATACGAAAGAGCGATTTGCATTTCATTGTTTAATCCCTTTCGTTACGGTCGAAAGAAATGGTTATAAAATTACGCCGCTACTTGCTAATCATGCGAAATGGGAACTTTGTTATGTGTATCATATTGAGAAAGATGGCAAAGCTATTTTCTATGGCCACGATTCGGGTTGGTTCCCAGAGTTAACTTGGCAATGGTTAGAAAACAAACCGCTTGATATTGTTGTTTTTGAGTGCACTTATGGCTTAAATGGAAAAGATCGTACAGATAATCATATGAGCTTAGAAACGGTTTTTGCCGCCAAAGAAAAACTGCAACAACAAGGCTGTTTACATCAAGCTACACAGATTGTCGTTTCGCATATCTCACATAGCGGTAAATTACTGCATCATGAATTAGAAACGGTTTGTGCTCCTCATCATATCCGTGTTGCCTACGACGGATTAACGTTAGAAACCAATTAAGAGGGGTACAACAATGGATATGAAAATAACTTCTCGCCTACTTATTATGATGTTTGTGCAATATTTCATGCAAGGAGCATGGAATATGACCATGGGACTCGTATTAAGTAGTTATGGTATGGCAAGCATCATCGGCAATGCTTATGCCTTATTAGGTGTCGCGACAATTATCTCCCCCTTATTTATTGGTATGGTCGCAGATCGTTTCTTTGCTTCACAAAAAGTCATGGGGATACTTCATTTAATTAATGCCGTCGTTATTCTCTGTGTTCCCCAATTTATTGAAGCTCAAAACAGTGGCATGACATTATTTTTAATTTTTATTATTGGCTTATTGTTTTATCCAACCACTGCGCTATCTAATAGCATTAGTTTCTCCCATATTAATGGGGTTAAATATTTCCCAATTATTCGCGTATTTGGTACGTTTGGTTTTATGGCAATTGGTTTTATATTAGGTGAAATGGGCTTCTCTGGTAGCACAATGACTTGGTATATCGCTTCTGCAGTTGGTGTATTACTCGGTTTCTATTGTTTTACATTACCTAATACGCCACCTAAAGCGAAAGGCCAGCCTTTCTCACTACGCGATATTTTATGTTTAGATGCATTGTCTTTATTTAAAGATCGCTACTTTGCTATTTTGATGTTTAGCATCTTTATTTTAATGATCCCCAAAACAGCTTATTCTGCTTATATTCCTGTCTTTATTAAAGCATTAGGCTTTGATAATGCGGCTTCTATTATGCAAATAGGGATCGCTTGCGAAGTTCTGTTTATGTTTGTTTTGTCATTCTTCCTAATGAAATTTGGCTTCAAAATTACACTACTGCTAGGAGCCGTGAGCTGGATCATACGCTCTATGTTTTTCTCTTATGCTGCAGTAAATACAGAGCTTTACTTTATCGTCATCGGATTAATGCTACAGGGATTATGTTGGGATTTCTTCTTTACTGCAGGAGATATCTATGTCGATCGCAAAGCAAAACCTGAAATTCGTGCACAAGCACAAGGTCTGCGCTTTATTGTCTCTAATGGTTTCGGCTTACTATTTGCTTCCACTATTTGTGGTCAAATCTTTAACACAACCGTAACTGAAACAGGTGATGCAGCATTACCACAATGGTCAACATTCTGGGTCTATCCTGCCATTGTAGCGGCGGTGGTAACCCTATTCTTTATTTTCTTCTTTAAAGATGATGTTTCTAAAAAAAGAAATAGTGAAAATAAAGAAACATCACAAGGAATTACAGCACCTTAATTTTAAAATAAAAAATAAGCCAACGTCAGGAGCAAACCATGGATGCATTAATACAGTTTGTTGACACTATTGGCCCATTATCACTATCAAGTATTGCTAAATTACTGGCCGCCTTTATCTTAGGCGGTCTTATTGGCTTAGAGCGTGAATCAAAGGGAAAACCAGTTGGTTTTAAAACTTGTGTCATTATTGCTGTTGCCAGTTGTTTATTAACCATTGTCTCTATTCAATCAGCCGAATATTACGCCAATATTTCTGACAATATTCGCAGTGATCCCATGCGGTTAGCTGCACAAATTATCAGTGGGGTCGGCTTTCTGGGCGCTGGTGTTATTTTACATCGACGAGATGATGCCATTTCAGGATTAACGACTGCGGCCATTGTTTGGGCATCTGCGGGAGTGGGTATCGCCTGTGGCTCCGGCTTTTATTGGCATGCTATCGTTGTGACTTTCCTCTTTTTTATGGCTATTAAACTGAGCCCACAAGTAGTGCTGTTTCAAATGAATAATCAACGCTTAGGTAAAATTAAAGTGCGAATGCTATTTACTCATGAAAGTGGTGTTCCTCTTTTAATTGACTATTTAAAAAGCAATAAAAACGTTATTGAAAACCTGACTATTCGTGATATTAAAAAGGAGCGCGTTGAAGTTAACTTAAAACTACTTGTGCGACAAAAAATAACCTTACCAGAGTTTTATTGCTCATTAAAACAATTACAGCATGTACATTCTGTTTCGCTAGATCACTAGTGTATTTAAAAGCAAAAGTGCACTTTAATTTAAATGACAACACCATTTTTATTTTACTTATCTATTTGCGTATTAATTTATGTTGTCCGTATTTTATCCATAAACTATCTTTTACTAAGGTGGTAACGATAGACTGTCGCTTCTAAACATTTTTCTTCTGGTTTCCAGTTTTTAATAATATTAACTAAACCACCATTAGCATAATAATTACCATCTTTTTGTAGAAAAATATCTATGTTATTTACAATATATAAATCAGTTTCACACTCGGCTGAATGAGCGGATAAAACCTCATTACGAGTAACATAAACCGCATCACCTTCTGTCGTCGTACCTTTAACCTCGACACGCCTAAATGTATTATTTTTATGGCATTCTAAATCATAAGGACTATTAGAAGAAGTATCAATTACTTTAAAACCTTGTTTTTTATAATCTTCTTTTGCTTTATTCATTGCATACAGCTCTATTGCCTTTCTCTTTTTAATGTCAGTAACTCGACCTTGATAGCTTGTTTTTTCTTTTTTCAATATCAAAGGTAAGTTGTTATCAAGATCTAAAGTCTCTATTTTTTCCCAAGCATAAATGGCACTTAGTTCTTTATTAGGTTTCTCCTGATAATCAAGCACATTATATAAAACTTGAACCGGTCTGTTACTGTTATATTCTATATAAGATAGTCGACCAACATAAATAAAAGGTTGACTTCTACTTTTAATTTTTTCATGTATTCGAACAAATAAAATAACGGTCTCACCAGTAAGTATTCTTTTTATATGAGAAGTTTCCGTTGTATTCTTATTTTGTGATTCCCAATGAAATTTCTTACCGTTATCAACAAATACATCATTGTATTTATGGCTATCTTCTTTGCTTCTTTTATCTAAAGTCACAAATAGAACAATACAATTTTTAAAACTTGTAATTCCTGTTATCTCTTTATTATTTTTTAGTGGTTCTACATTAGCTGTTACTAAAGCTTCATTTTTACTATATGAATTTCCAACAATTAGATTAGTGTAATTAAATTCTTCATCTTTCCGTTTCATCATAAGGCCTTATTCGCTAAATTACATAGCTAATTATATTAGCTAAAAACTATTATTTATCCAAATAAGACAGCAAACATTTATAGAAAATTTAGATATATTATGATTTCAACATCATCAAAGTTAAATCACACAATCTTGTATACAAGATACCAAGCTCTCTAGAAGCACTGTTGATTAAACTCTATCATCTTATTCAACAATATTTCAGATGATAGTGAGCCTTTGCTCACCACAAATTTAGGATAGTTAATGCTGGTTTTAATATTGATTGGAAGTGATAATCGATTATGTGCTAAAAATTGAAAAAGTGGTGTTATTTTTTCTGATGACACGCTTTCTTGTAAGCGACCAAGCGTAATGTGAATAATATTTTTATGCAGATGATGATCAATGGGGATTTGCTGGTAAACCTGTTGTCTAAACTGCGTTAATGTTTTTGATACACCTATTAATATCACGCTTCCATTAGTCGTTAAAATAATATCATTAAATAGGATCTCAATCTTTCCTATCTTATTAAAGATATTCGTTATTTTTTGACACCAAGCCAATAACATTAATTTCTGAGGCTCAAATAACGCTATAGGTTGATTAAAAATGGTCAACAAAGTGCAATGAAGTTGTAATTGTGGAGTCACCGCTATAAAAGGAAATTGCTGAGCAATTTGCTGACAATAAACATCTAATTGTTGGCTAAAAGGGATAAAATTCTCATCCACCTTTGGTTTATCAATAATGAGCTGCCCCGCATTTAAACTCAAATCGATAATATCTTCATTATTAATCTGTTGTAACCACTTTTCATTGCGCGATAATTTTTTAACTGTTGCTTGGGTTAAAAATGAATAGGCCATCGATAAACCTCGGTAACGAAGATTGTTATTAGTACATTGAATTGAATGGTACTTAAAATCAAGTCATAAAGTAGATAATAAAAAAGTGGCTCTCAAGAGAAAGCCACTGTCACATCCAATGGGGGGAGATGTTAAAGGATAGGTTTATCTACAATGTTATGCTCTAAGCAAAACGCAATTTATGATAAGAAATTTGCCGCCTTAAATTTCGCCAATGCATCTGCTTTTTGTTCAGCTGTCAGTGGGCGTAAAGGACGACGAGGAGCGCCAACATCAATACCATGCAATTGCATTGCTACTTTGCCTGCAGCAACGCCACCGTATTCGACTAAAACTCGAATAATAGCGATAACTTTATCCATGCAATCTGCCACTCCTTGGTGATCACCCTGATTAAATTTCTCAATTAACTCAAGATATAACGGTGCAGCGTAGTTATATGTGCTACCTACAGCGCTTAACGCACCGCAAGCTAATCCTGCCGGAATAAATTCATCAACGCCAAATGGAATATCATATTTACCTCCCTCTACTCGTAAGCAACGCTGAAATTCATACATATCAGGGGAGTTAAATTTCATGCCAGATAAATTGGGGATCACTTTACCTGCTGCTTGTAAAAACTTTTCCATATCAATGCTTAATCCTGACATGGTGGAATGATAATAGTAGAAACCTTTTGAGGGTGCACTTGCCGCTGCTAAACGACAATATTCTACTAAATCATCAACATGACTAGGTTTAAAGAAGCAAGGGCCAATCACTGATGTGGCTTTAATATCTAATGTGTCAGCATGACGAGCAAGTTCTAACGTATCAGCAATACTTAATGCACCAGTATGAATAATAAGATCAAGTTGTCCCTGACTCGCTGTAACCCAACGTTCAGCGACTTTTTTACGCTCTTCAACCGAGCAATGTATACCTTCACCAGTAGTACCTAAGACATAAGCCCCTGTTACCCCAGTCGCAATTAGGTGCTTAGCAATATCATCAATAACAGGGTAATTAACACTACCGTCCGCAGCAAAAGGAGTATGAGGCGCGGCAATCAGTCCAGAGAGTTTGTTCATGATCACTTCCTATGGAGATTAATTTCTTTATTAATTAACTTATGGAGTTTAACTCTATATTAGAGAGCGACTAGTCATAACGCAATAACGAAAATAGCCCTGAAGGAAAGAGAAAGGTAAAACTGTGATCTTTAGCTACTTTCTGCTCAAGATGCTTTAAAATAGCAATAAACTTATGCTGAATGCGTCTGTTTTAACGCATTGAGAGTACGTAATTTCTGCTCTTTTACTGTTTCAGGCTTAGCCTGAACTAACAAGGTATAAAGCAAATCTAAAACAAAAAGTTGTGCTGTTTTTGTGCCAATAGAATCGCCTTGTAATTTCCCTTGTCGATTACCATTAATTAAATGATGATCTGCATATTCCATAATTTGTGAGCCTAAATTATGCGTCAATGCAATCGTGCTTGCGCCCGCTTCTTTAGCCAATTTCAATGCATGAACCGTTTCTAATGAATTACCCGAATGACTAATACCGATAGCGACATCACCAGATTTTAATAATGAGGCTTGCATATACATAAAGTGGTTATTAGTTACGGCATCAACACGATAACCAATACGCATAAGTTTATTTTTCAGATCTTCCGCAGTGATCCCCGAAGAGCCAACGCCGCAGATAAAAACATAGTTTGCTGATAATAGTGCATTGACCGCCCCTTGCACTTGCTGCATATCGAGTAAATTTAATGTTTCTGATAACACATTATTTATTGTTGCTTGCAATTTTAGGCCAATAGTGTGGATATCATCTTGGTGACTGACTTCTGCATCAAGGATTGGCGATTCATCATTATCTGATGTTGCCATTTCAATCGCCAAATCCATTTTAAAGTCTTGAAAACCTTTATAACCCAATGTCCGACAAAAGCGGACAACCGTCGCTTCACCTGCTTTGGTTGCTTGAGAGAGTTGGGCAATAGACAACTGAGTCACTTCCGTAGGATGGAACAGGATATAGTCTGCAATACGTTGCGATACACGAGTTAAGCTATTTTTCATAGCGCCTAGCGTATCAAGTATTTTACCCGGCTTTAATCGAGTTGTTGCCTGTTCTGTCATGGACATTATCCTTGCTTGCAGCAAATACACGAGAATAGAATTTTGCCCACAAGAGTACCAATTCCAACAGGTTAAAAAAAGCCTTGTTAAGACAATAATGTGATAATAACAAAACGCCTTATTCTCAAACTCCAACTAACTGATACATGAGAAATAAAGCGTTTTATTAAATAATAATGATTAGTGAGTTAACGCGGCAACATCTAGTTTAATAACCACTTTCTTTAATGTACTGGCCTCATTTTTCTGCGCAATACCTGGCTTATGTGGCTCATAAGGCATAAAAATGGCGAACATATTTGGTGTAAGGGATAATGTTTGACGATGTATGATGTTATCAGTCAACTGATAATCATCCGTTTCATTATAAGGTGTCACATCTTGTGCCGAACCTTGTATTCCAAAATCAATTGTCTCTTCACCTGATAGTAAGATCTGAATATCGATATAACGCTGATGCAATTCGGCTTGTTTTTGCTCACGAGGCACGGTTTCAAAAGTCATAACATTCATAAACAACGTCTCACCATCAATTTTATAGCTGCCCGGTGCGAGTGACGCGGGATCAAGGGCTAATGCTTTTTCCATTGCATGACGTAACGCTGGATTCATTTCTGGCATAGTCGCCAAATCAGATAAATGTCCAAATAACATAGATTATTCCTTCTTAGTTCTCTGATGTTTCACTGTCATCTAAGGAAAGCTGTTTTGCTGGTGCGAAAAGTGGTGCCGTAATGGTTCCTGCAATCACCACTGACATTGAACCAATGACTCCATAGAAGAAGAAGTTAAGATCACTGCCATAACGTGCAGCCAATACTGCAATAATACTCACGATGATCCCAACAACGGCGCTACCGGCATTAGCACGTTTTACAAAAATTCCCAACATAAATAGGCCTGTCATTGGTCCTCCCATAAGACCTATAAGGCTATTAAATGCATCCCAAATTTCAGCTTCATCGGATAAAACTAACCAAATTGCCGCTAAACTACTGAATATCCCTGCCACAATAATAACTAACTTTGCGACTTTCATTTTTTGTTCAGGACTAGGGGATGATTTACTAAGACGAGTATAAATATCAGAATTAAAGCAACTTGAAATACTATTTAAACTACTAGAAATACTTGATTGTGCAGCAGCAAAAATAGCTGCAATAATTAACCCTGCAATACCGATAGGCATTTCCGTCACGATAAATAGTGGCAAAATTCCCCCCGTATTAAATCCTGCGGGTAATAAGCTTGGGTTTTGTTGGTAGTAAACAAACAATGCAGAGCCGATGGCAAAAAAGAAAATAGGAATAATAGCCACTAATTTAGCGTTAGTTATCAATGTACGTTTAGTTTCTTTAATAGAATCGGTAACGATATAGCGCTGCACAACATCCTGACTAGCAGTAAATTGCTGAATATTGGCAAATAAAAACCCAATCATTAATACAGGAATAGTGCTATCTGTCCAACTCCAGCGCCATTGTGTGGTAGGAAAGAATTTATCTGCTTGTGCTGTAGTAGTAAAAATTTCGCTAATACCACCATCAACTTTAAAACAGATCATAATAAAGATCAGTACAGCACCACCAGAAAGTAATAAACCTTGAATAACATCCGTCCAAATAACGCCTTCAATGCCCCCCATCCAAGTATAAATAATGCATAATAAGCTTATTAATACGATTAACACGACCGGATCAATCCCCATAAAAGGACGTAAAGCTAGTACGGTTAAATAAGTAATAATAGCAACACGCCCAATATGGAATAACATAAATGAAAGGCTAGCAAATAAACGACTACGAACATCAAAACGAGCTTCTAGATATTCATAAGCGGAGGTGATTTTTAATTTTCTAAAAAAAGGAATATAGAAATAAAAAACTAAAGGTAAAATTGCAATAGCTAAATACTGTCCAATAATAAAGGTCCAATCAGAAGTATAAGCTTTAGCAGGAATGGACATAAATGTAATCGAGCTTAATGTGGTCGCAAATACAGACACTCCAGCGGCCCACCCAGGAACTCGCCCTCCACCACGGAAATAGTCATCCGCAGTTTTTTGACGTTTAGAAAAATAAACACCCACGAGTAACATAGCTGCCAAATAGCCAAACAGCACTGCATAGTTAATAAAACCAAAATCATGTAATTGCATTTTTTAGTCCTGCCATATGTAGGGTAAAAGGTAAGTTTTACGACAGTTTTTTTATTGCTCTCTAGACCATAGGGCTGCGCCCCATAATCCAGCATCATGATGATAGTGAGCTGATACAATCGGCACTTGTAATGCTAATGGTTGTTGTGCCATAGCAACTTGAACCAATTCGAGATAGCCGTTAGCAAGCCCCACACTGCCACCAAGCACAACACAATCAGCATCTGTTGTAGCTTTAATATTTGTGATCAAATTAGCTATGGTGTTGGCAGAGCGTTTAATAATGGTGGTAGCCTGTAAGTTTCCCTGATGAAAAGCGCTGAAAATTGCCTTAGCATCTTTACCAGCAAGTTCTCCTTCAGCTTGTGAGGCAATCGCACGCCCCGATGCGATGGCTTCAACACAACCATAGCGGCCACATCCACAACGAGGGCCTCGAGGATCAGCTAAGGTATGACCTAAATGGCCTGCAAGACCACGTTTTCCTATTAGTAGCTGCCCTTGCTGAACAATGCCTCCGCCAACGCCGGTTGAGACCGTAATAAACGCCATATCAGATATAGTGTCACGACGATGATAATACTCAGCCCATGTGGCAGCTTGGGCATCATTAAGTAACCAACAAGGTGATCCGGTAAGGGTTGATAGTGTTTCCATTAAAGGAAAATCGTTTAATCCACCTAAATTATCGGGGTTTAATGCGGTTAAAATGCCATTACAAATGATCCCTGTTGATGCAACGGCAACACTATCGGCATGGTTTTTTAATGGTGTAATAATGCTAACTAATGCTTCATAAAGTTGTGTTGGAGATGGACTTGCTGGTGTTGCTATTTGTCGATGTTGTGTCAATTGGTTATCTCGGCTAATTAATGCTGCCGAGATTTTGGTTCCTCCAATATCAATCGCTAATGTATTCATCTATCTAACTCCTGCTGCCACTTTAATGCCTGAGTAAACCACTCACAGACATGTTCAAGACGAGTTAATGCAGAGCCAACGGTGACAGCCCAAGCTCCCGCTTGCATACCCCTTGCCGCCATCATTGGTGTGTTATAACGTCCTTCCGCAATCACTCGACATCCTTGCTCTGCTAATGCGGTCACCAGTTGAAGATCGGGTAATTTTGGTATTTCCCCACCGGTATAACCTGACATCGTTGAGCCAATAAATTCGGTACCGAGTTGATGACAATACATCCCTTCATTAAAAGTGGCACAATCTGCCATCGCTAGTTTTCCTAAACGATGAACATGCTCTAGCAATGCTTTCACGGGAACTGGGCGTAGGCGATCAGTACCATCAAAAGCGATAATATCAGCACCAGCTGCAGCCAATGCTTCAATATCATTTAACCAAGGCGTGATCCTGACAGGGCTATCAGGCAAATCACGTTTTACAATCCCAATAATTGGCACATCAATAAGAGGACGTGTTGCTTTTAAATTATCAATTCCTTCAATACGTACTGCGACGGCACCTGCATTTACTGCTGCTTGAGCCATTGCGGCTACAATGTCAGGTTTATCCATTGGACTATTATCAACAGGTTGGCAAGAAACAATTAACCCACCTTTTTGTTGAATATCTTTAGTCATCTTTTCAATTAGTGCCATGTTGAACTCACTGCTCTCTTTTTTTGAAATGTAACTCCGAATTATATTATTTTACGGAGTTTTATTTCTCAATCAGAAAAACTACGATCTGTGAAGAAGATCAAACAATGACCAAATTGATATAACATGATGATAAATAAACAGAATAAAAATGGAGGCCAAATAGCCTCCATTGATTTTGTTATATTTCTCTTGAGTGATTAATTTAGTGTGTTGCTGTTTTTGCTTGCTCGACTAAATTAATTAAACGACTTCTCATGGCGTGATTATCTTGAGCGACTTGGCTTTCTGCCCATTTTTGATCGTCAATCTTCACCACTCGTGCAGCACAATATTTAGTTTCTGGGGTTTTTGAAACAGGATCGAGATTATCTTGTGTCAGTTCGTTACATGCACCAATCCACCATTGATAAGTCATATAAATAGCTTGTTTATTAACGGTTTCGTTTAGATTACACCGTGACAGCACCTTACCTCGACGAGATGCTACCCAAACAATTTCTTGATCAGCAATACCTGCCGCTTTAGCAATATCAGGGTGAATTTGCACATACCCCGGTTCATCTGCTAATGATGCTAATGCTTTACAGTTACCCGTCATTGAGCGACAAGAGTAGTGCCCTACCTCACGTACCGTTGATAAAATCATTGGATACTCTTCATCAGGCAACTCTGCGGGAGCGCGCCATGCGGTAGCAAAAAGCTGCCCTTTACCTGATGGCGTTGTAAATCGATTATCTGAATATAAATAGGGTGTTCCCGGATGATCGAGTTCAGGACAAGGCCATTGTATATGGGCTAATCCCGCTAATTTTTCGTAGGTCGCACCGAAAAATAGCGGACATAATGCTCTTACCTCATGCCAAATTTCTTCATTATCTGTATAAGACATTGGATAGCCCATAGCCGTGGCTAATAAACTAATGATTTCCCAATCACGTTTAACGTTACCACGTGCTTGTACTGCCTGTTCAAAACGTTGAAAACCTCTATCAGCACAAGTAAAAATACCACCGTGCTCACCCCAACTGGTAGAAGGTAAAATGACATCTGCTTGCTCGGCCGTTTTCGTCATAAAGATATCTTGAACCACAATAAAATCGAGCGCTTGAAAACCTTTTCTAACCAGACCTAAATCTGCCTCAGTTTGAAGTGGATCTTCTCCCATGATGTAATAAGCTTTCACTTTACCTTCAATGGCTAAATGAGGGACTTCAGTAATGCGATAACCCACTTGCGGATCGAGTTTTTCAACCGGAATATGCCAAGCTTGAGCAAATTTTTGACGAATACCTTCATCTGTCACACTTTGATAGCCGGGGAACATATTGGGTAAAACCCCCATATCACAAGCACCTTGTACATTATTTTGCCCGCGAACAGGAGCAACCCCTGCATGTGGTTTGCCTAAATTACCCGTCAATAACGCTAAACTCGCTAGCCCTTTCACAACATCTACCGCTTGACCAAATTGTGTTACCCCCATTCCCCACATAATGGTGGCTGTTTTTGCGGCTGCATAAGTGCGCATAGCTTGGCGGATCTCGCTTGCAGAAACCCCAACAATACGTTCTACTGCTTCAGGGCTATAATCCACCAGCTGTTTTTTATATTCTTCAAAACCTTCGGTGTAACGACTCACATATTCTTTGTCATAAAGATCTTCATCAATCAGCGTATAGGCAAATGCATTAACTAACGCCATATTGGTGCCATTCTTTAAGGGAAGATATTGATTAGCAATCTTCGCTGTTTCTATTTTACGGGGATCACAAACAATAATTTTGGCCCCTTTTTGTTTCGCTTTCACCACACGGCGCGCCACAATAGGGTGAGAATCGGCACAGTTATAACCAAACACCAACAAACAATCTGAATCTTCAATATCAGCAATGGAATTACTCATTGCCCCATTGCCTAGTGTTTCTTGTAAACCAGCAACAGAAGGGCCATGACAAACACGGGCACAGCAATCAACATTATTATTACCCAGTACAGCACGAGCAAATTTTTGCATCACAAAATTGGTTTCGTTACCTGTACCCCGAGAGGAGCCGGTGCACATAATAGATTTAGCACCGTATTTCTCTTTAATTGCGAGTAACTTTTTAGCCGTAAACTCAATCGCTTCATCCCAACTGACAATTTCAAAATCAGCCCCTTTTTGTCGGCGGATCATCGGTTGATGAATTCTGGCTGTCAGTAATTTATTGTCATTTAAAAAATCCCATCCATAGAGACCTTTTAAACAAAGCTCGCCTTGATTAGTGACACCATTGGCACCTTCAGCTTTGATTATTCGACCATTTTCGACACAGAGATTGATTTTGCAGCCAGCGCCACAATAAGGACAGACGGAGTTGATTTTGTTCATTTGATATCCTTTCCCCTAACTAGGGAGTAAAAGAGTCATAAAGAACATCCAACTAAGCACAATTTATGCCAAGTAAAAAACCATTTAAAAATAAGTAGATAGTATTTCTGTCACTGGCTACCAAGGTTATATCGACATTTTTGTCGACAAGATTTTCTGAGCAAAAGTTATCAAAACGTTATCAAGTTTTTTAAAAAAAGGGCTTTCATTAATTTGTTTTTATGATATAACAAAATAGTTATTTGTTAGCAGTGGCATTCAATAAATCAGTGCAACAAACCAAATTCATTTCAATAAAGAGCAAAAACATGAACATTAACACTAACAATCGACTTCTAGGCCTACATCTACTCCTACTTTATTAGGGTGGCCAAGCTCGTTCATTTTTTGCTAAAGCCACCAGTAAGGTGGTTTTTTTATAACCCTGCTGGTGGAACTGTTTTTAGGGGAGTTTTTATGATGTCTCGTTCCACTACAAGGATTAAGGGTTATCACACCTTTGCAATACACTATTGTTCGGCAACCGTTTCTATCATTAACATAATGAAATCGGAGGCAAAATGAGCCAACAATGGACATCTCGTGTAGGCCATATTTTAGCAGCCGCTGGCTCTGCCATTGGTATTGGTGCAATTTGGAAGTTCTCTTATGTCGCCGCCAATAATGGAGGTGGTGCATTCCTCGTCGTCTTTCTGTTATTTAGCTTTATTATCGGATTAGCTGTTTTATTAGCTGAAAATATTTTAGGTAGTAGCACCCATGCCGAAGCCGTTAATGCCTTCAAAAAGATGATGGGACGTAATTGGGTAATTATCGGTGTCATTGGTGTATTTAGTTCATGGTGTATCTATAGCTTTTATAGTGTTGTCGGGGGGTGGACTATTGGTTACACCATTATGGCAGCTACTGGTGAATTAAATATTACTGATAGTAGTGAATTAACGGGGATCTTCACCCGTTTTATCAGTGACCCTTTATGGCCTATTCTTGCTCACTTGGTGTTTGCCGGATTAACATGTTTTGTCGTATTAGCGGGTGTTCAACGCGGATTAGAAAAAGCCGTCAAGATCATGATGCCATTACTGTTTATTATCATGATTATTTTGATTATTGTCGGTATTAGCTTACCCGGCTCTTCAGAAGGTTTAAAATTATTCTTATATCCTGATTTTAGTAAATTAACCCCACAAGGGGTATTAGATGCGCTGGGATTAGCCTTCTTCTCGCTGTCTATCGGTTTGGGTATTCATATTACCTATAGCGCCTATTTAGCGGATAATAAGACTATTGCTAACTCTAGTATGTGGGTTGTGATCCTCTCTTGTTTAGTGTGTGTTTTAGCAGGCTTAATGATTTTCCCTGCGTTAACTGCTGCTGGATTAGAGCCAAATGCTGGCCCAGGCTTAACCTTTATGACCATGCCAGTCTATTTTGCTAACTTGCCTGGTGGCAATATCTTGGCGGTCACTTTCTTTGTTTTATTATTAATGGCGGCATTAACCTCTGCAATTTCATTACTCGAACATATCGTCGCTTATGTACAAATGCGTTTTCAGTGGACTCGCCGTAGAGCTGGCTTAGTGGTCACAGCCTCTATTATGTTAATGGGTATCCCAGTTTCATTATCATTTGGTCCTATGAGTGATGTAACTTTAGGGGGCAAAACACTCTTTGATTTATTGGATTACTTAACCTCCAATATCTTAATGCCACTGTTTGGTATTGCGATGTGTTTAATTTTTGGCTGGTCACGTAGAGCCAATGCGGTTATTCCAGATAATATTACTGGAGCAAAACGCCAATGCTTATTATTAGTTTGGCGTTATATCGGCCCTATCTGTATCGGTATAATATTGGTACATGGTTTGATTGGTTAAAAAACAAAAAGAGAGCTTCTTATTTAAGAAGCTCTCTGACTAATTATCCCCGATGTTTGGATACTTGATAACTTTATTTATTAATAGACTTATTGATAGTTTTGTTTAATTTCTTGGCTAGCCACATGCCCGCGTTTAGCTTCTTTCTCCGCAATTTCCACCGATAAACCGATATAGGCTCTTGGATCAAGCATTGCTTTAATTTCTTCTGGGCTAAATGCCGCAGAGATAATGGGATTTTTTATCAAGTTAGTATAGAAATCTTCGCCATCTGCCGCTGTTTTGATCGCCTCTTCATACAATAAAGAGTGTGCTTTATCTTTGCCTAGTTTTTCTGCCATTTTCATCATAACGTACTCTGTATTATCTAATCCTTTATTTCTCATGACGTTATGTAGCATTCTCTCTTCATGCGGTACTATTGTTCTGGAAAGCTCTTCTGTTCTTAATAGAATTTCTGTTGTCAGCTCTAATGCCTCTTCCAGTAACCCATCAAATAACATATAGGAGCTACTATCCCCTTCATAAGGTCTTACCGCAGAATACATACCCACACTGGGTAAAGAATACAGTTTTTGTGAGTTAGCGATGATCCCTTTAGCCAGTTTAGGGTTAATTTTATGCGGCATAGTGCTACTGCCAACTGTACCTTTGGTAAACCCTTCTGAAACTTCCGCAATTTCCTCAAGTGTCGTACTATAAACTTCTTCACCAATTTTATGGCAGATATTAGCCATCAATGCCAAATTAGCCATATACTCTAATTTATGTGTACTAAGGTTACGAGAAGGCACCTCCATCGCTTCCATACCAACTAATTCAGCCACACGTTTTTGCACCTTCATACCCACTTCTGGCATTGAGTTAAATGCACCCACAGCACCGCCCATCATGATAGTAAAGACGCGTTTTTCACACTCTCTCATACGCTGATAACAGTCGATAAAATCACTGATCCAGACCGATACTTTATAGCCGTAAGTAATAGGAATAGCATGGCGGCCATGTGTTCTACCGGGCATGACCATATGTTTGGTTTTTTCTGCCAAGTTAGCTAAATTTTCGATGATCTCCCCAAGTAGCAACATAAATTTATGGTGCACTGTCTTCATCATATAAAGCTGTGAACTTTGCTGAATATTCTGCGTGGTAATGCCGTAGTGCACATATTTACCACTCTCTTGGGAACATGCCTTAACTAACACTTTTAAAAAGGGCACGAAACCATGACCGATTTTTTGGTAAATGCGATTCATTTCTTCAAAATCGATATTCTCAATAACCGCTTTTTCTTTAATTTCATCAGCCGCTGACTGTGGAATAAAACCGTGTTCAGCTTGAGCTTGAGCGAGCATCGCCTCAAACATCAACCAAGTTGAATATTTAGCTTCATTGGATAACAGCGCTTTAATACCGCGATCATCGATTGTTTTACTTTTAGAATCGTATAACGCTCTCATTTTGTATCCTTTGTTATTTCTTCATTGCTTCATCAACAGCATTGCGAACAAACTCAACTTTTGGCCCATAAACAATATGGACATGGTTCGCTGCAGGAATAAAGAATGCTGTACAACCTGATTCCAACATTAACTCTTTATCAATTTGATTTACTTCACCGATATCGACACGGAGTCTAGTAATACAGTTATCAACGTTACGAATATTTTGTTTTCCGCCTAAAGCGCGAATTAAGATCTCCGCAATTTCGCCATAACGCTTCTCTTTAATAAGCGTATTTTTCATATTGCTTGATTCTTCACGACCCGGTGTTTTGATATCAAACTTAATAATGGCCCAGTAGAAAATGAAGTAAGTGACAACCGCCAGACCTAAACCAATAATCACTAAGTAGATCCAGTTGGTATGTTCATAGAGCAGACCAAAGATGGTGAAGTCAAATACCGTACCTCGGATATAGCCAATCGCCACGCCAGCAAAAGAGAGTAAAACCGCACCAATACCAACAATAATGGCGTAAATCAGATATAAAAGTGGCGCAATAAACACAAAGGTAAATTCGAGTGGCTCAGTGACGTTACCTAACATGGCGGTTAATACCATGGTCACCAACATAGATTTAACTTCTGCGCGATTCTCTTTTTTCGACGTTCTATAAATTGCTAAGGCAATTGCTGGGAATAAGAACAGAGTGACCAGCATTTGTTGTTGTGCCATAAAACGCGTTAAGCTTGGCATCATTGACCAATATTCACTACTTGGCCCTTGGTTAAACAACACTTCTGTCATGGCAGGAACAACACCCACATAGGTTTGTCCATCAATAACGTAAGAGCCACCTGCTTCGGTAAATCTAAACAACACGTTCCATACATGGTGTAAACCAAATGGAATAAACAGTCGCTCTCCCCCTGCTGTAAAGAATGGTCCGACAGGACTCAGGAAGACCGCGGAAAGTTTTGTTAATCCCATCACCAAGACTTCCCAGATAAAGGGTAGTAATGCCCCTACGCCAATCATTAATCCCACCATAATAATGGCAACGGATTTTTTACCGGAGAAGAAGGCAAAAGCGGTAGGAAGTTCAAGGTTATAGAATTTATCTGTCGCCCAAGCGGCAATTAATCCGGTGATAATCCCCCCTGCGGCACTGATATTCATGGTTTGAATACCTAACACCTTGATCTGCCCCACTTGAGTCATTACGGCAGGATCAGCGAGTTTCCCCGTCAAAACGAGCCAAATATTAATGGTGCTAATCAAGGTTAAATAGCCGACAACGGAGGCAAACACGGCGATCCCCTTGTCTTTATGGCTCATACCATAAGCCACCCCCATAGCAAATAGCAGTGGGATATTATCAAACACGACCCCTGCAATAGAGCGGATGCTCACTAATAATGCATTGACTGTTTCATTCCCCAGGAAAGGAAAGCGTGCAATCATATAAGACTGAACTAAAGCGCCACTGATACCCAGTATCATACCGATAGGCGCTAAAACACCGATTGGCAGGAGTAGGGTCCTACCAAAGCGCTGTATGGATTCGCTGAATTTTTTCTTGGCCATATTTTTTCCTTATGACTTCTCGAATATAGAAAAATGACAAAAGTACTCTAGCATTGAGTTATCTATAAAATGAATGGCGGGCTAGTTTTAAATATTATCTTAGGTCATTTATTATGACCTAGGTCTTTTAAATTAAAAAATAATTTAATAAATAATAATTTTTTGAAGATAGAATGTTCTATTATTAATAAATAGCCCATTAAAGAGATATTGAACAAATTGAAAATAAAGGTGTTTTTAAAATAAATTATTATTTTAGCTTAAAACACATTAAATTTATTAATATAGTAAAGAATAAGGCCGTGAAAAAGTTAATCTTGAAGAGATAATTCTGAGACTAAAAAATAATGTTTAAAGTAGGTTTTCTATTTCATTTATTAACAAATCAACCAAAATAAAAAAACCAATTCGTGACTTGGTATCATCTTTTTTCGTATCATGATTATCCGCGAAACAAAATAGCGTATGCGTCGCATAACTGGTTAACTCATTGGTATTAAAGGCTGTCATACTGATAATGTTTGCCTCTTTTAACTGCACAATTTTTGCCGTTTCAATGATCTTTTTAGTTCCCCCTGAAAGAGAGATAAAAATAACCGTGTCATCTTCATTCACTAAACGTGTAAACGAATCTGATAAGTTATAATCATTAATAAAAAAGCAATGCAGGCCCAGTGCAAACAATAAGTGTTCAAGATAATAACCGACTGCTTTACTTGTTCCCCTTGCCACAATAAAAATATTACGAGAATGGCGTAGTGTTTTAGCACACTCTTTAATTTGCTCTTCATTGATGAGGGTAAAGCTTTTATTAATATTCTTCTCTAGTTGTTTTTTATAAGATGAGTGATCACTCTTTTCTATTTTATTACGCGAAAGAATATAATTATTAATTTGAAACTTTAGCTCTTTAAAGCCACTAAAACCTAACTTCTGCGATAAATTAATAATTACCGTTTTTGATACAAAGGTTTTAGCGACTAAATCATTAATATTTAAATAGGGGATATCGGCGATATTATCGGTAAGATACTTTAATACTTTCTTTTCACTGACAGTTAAATTGTCATAATTTTTTAAAAAATCCAGCATATCTCACCTAATCAATTAATAATCATGATAAAACAATCAGTTAAGCATATTACACTCTACTGCATAATATGCTTAATCACAAAGGTGATCCATTGCGCTATTGAGTTAAAAACAGAAGCGCATTATCTCAATTAAGCCTTAATCACTTTGACTGTTGCATCAATATCGACTTCATCATCAGTAAAGGTTAATACTTTGCCGTGATAAGTAATGATATCAATTTTTTTCAAAGTACGCGTTTGATCTGCTGCCGACTCAGATTTAGGCTTAATACTGTTCATTAGCATACCAACCGATAATATTGTATTTTCTTTATCAATATGCGTTTTAACGGGTACTTGTTCGCTATAAACACGATAAGACTTAATTGACGTTAACTTAACGCGCTCTCCGGCAATAAAGATATATTTACTGTCTGGGATCACTTTTACTGCATAGGCTGATAACCCTTTCATATTGGTCGTGGGTTCAAACGTGACTATTGCATCTTTTTTAATAAGATCAGGGTTGGCAACCTTAATCACATGAAAATAGCGATTATCCCCATTTTCATCTTTGATAAATCCAAAACCTTTATCTTCAAACCATTTTGTGATTGTTCCATTCATTGCCATTACCGCCTACATGATCATTATTACTCAATTTTCTCTATGCAGTATAAAGCACAATCTGCATTCAGACTATGCCTTTGCCTATTAGTGTTTAAATTGAGTCACTAAGCATATTGTGGTTTGAGTCGCCAATCGGCTGAAATTTAGCTATGATCAGTGCACTTTTGTGATCAGGATAATTTGATGTCGACGATTATTGATACCTTTATTGCCCCCATTTGCCATGACAAGATTGAGTATCTTTATCAAGATGAACATCTACTGGTAATAAACAAACCATCAGGTTTACTAAGCCTTTCAGGTAAAAACCCGCAAAATATCGATTCTGTTCATTATCGCTTAGTACCATTGTTTCCCGAGTGCACCTTAGTTCATCGTTTAGACTTTGGCACATCGGGGGTGATGGTTATTGCCCTGAATAAAGCGATTAACCGTGCACTTTGTCAACAATTTAGCCAGCGCACCGTCACTAAAGCTTATGACGCCCTATTATGTGGCCATTTGCAACATGATAGTGGTGTTATAGAAGCGCCTATCGCGAAAGATCCACAACACTTTCCACGTATGTCAATTAGCACCACACAAGGCAAAGCTGCGCGCTCTTACTATCAAGTTATCGAACGGTTTTATCAGACTCTTGCTGATGGCACCCGATTACCTTTAACGCGCGTGCGACTCACACCAGAAACAGGCAGAACACATCAATTGCGTATCCATTGCCAATATTTAGGACACCCTATTTTAGGGTGTGATTTGTATGGTGGCCTATTATTATCAGGAACAGAGCATACCCCACGGCTAATGTTGCATGCCTGTGAGTTACATTTTATTCACCCTATTAGTGAGCAACCGATGGATATTTATCTACCTTCGCCGTTTTAATATCAAGCCACCCTTAAAATCACCACATTAAATCGTCTGGCACTTTAAAATCAGCATAAGGATCATCTTCGTCTTGTTCTGCTTGGCTTAATGTGTTGTTTAATAAGATACAATCTGCATCTCTTTGCATGATTTTATCTGCCACACTCGCAGGAATAATGGCATATTCACTGTTTCCGGCACTATCAATCACTAAACGTGCAATAGCTAAACGACCATTAATTAATTGAGATTGTGTTACTTTATCCACCTCAAGCGTTTTAATCACATTATTATCGGTAAATTTAAAATCAATATCGCCTTTAGCAGGGGTAATTCTATTCATCTCAATAAGTTGTTTAACTTGCGCTTTATACTCTTTTAATAAGGTTGCTTGTTTTTGCTGTTCACTAAGTTGTTTATCACGCTCAAGCTGTAAACGTTTCTTTTCTTCTACAGCCTCTTTCGCTTCTCTGGCCTGAACACGCGATTTTTTCGCCGTTCTCTGTACTTTAGCCATTTTCTTATTTGTCACTAATCCCGCTTTTAGCATCTGCTCTTGTAAGGTAAGTTTTGCCATTTTTATGCCTAATTTTGCTCAATAATGCCCGAAATTATACCTGTAATTTTTAAGACTGCATCTCGTTACAACAACGCAAATTATCATAATAACACTCATCACCATATCGATGTTATTTGCTGAGTAAGCGTTGTGTTAATCACATTGGCTCCCTTAATGCATTAGGGTATATTGAGAAGTAACCAAAAAACTTTCTCTATCATTTATAACAGGCAAAATAAACCATGGCTGTGATCCCCAAAAACTATGCAAAACTAGAAAGCGGTTACCGCGAAAAGGCGCTAAAACTCTACCCTTGGGTTTGTGGACGTTGTGCTCGTGAATTTGTCTATTCAAATCTGCGTGAATTAACCGTTCATCATATTGATCACGACCACACCAATAATCCCGAAGATGGCAGTAACTGGGAGTTACTGTGTCTGTATTGTCATGATCATGAGCACTCAAAATACACAGAAGCAGAAGAGTACGGCTCTACCGTTGTAGCAGGGGAAGATGCCCAAGATGATGTTGGGCAAGCAACCTATAACCCCTTTGCTGATTTAAAAGCAATGCTGAATAAGAAAAAGTGATCTAATCGTTATCGCGACTGAGAAATAAATCAGATACTGCAGTGTGTTAATCTATTATAGAACGTTAATACACTGCCAATAATTCATATCCCCCGCTACTCTATATATTAGTAAAACTATTATTTTTATCTTATCGATAACTGACTATCGCGCTATCAGAAATGTTGGAATTGTTTAAATTTAATATAGCCAATTAAAAAAAATATTATTTTTTCAATAGTTTTTATTGTTTCTATGTGGAGTTAAATGGATTTCTCTCACTATAAAAACACTTTAAATTGGTAATATCACTTACAAACACGAAATATTAAAAATATTATTTCAAACAAGGTAATTATTTTAGATTAATAATCTAGAGAAATAATAACAATAAAAAGAAAAATGGTGAAATATTTATAAGAAATAGAATTAATACCATTAAATATCAAGTATTTACAAAACTTTAATTCGTGATAAAAGCACTAGCAAAAAATTTATTTTTTATGTACATAGTGTTTACTGGGCTGCGAGCAATTTGTCTATTTCTTCATCATATTTTATGCTAACAAACACTTTTTATGATTATTTTTTCAGCATGATATAGCGATATTTCAACCAGTTTACGCTAAGTGACTTATCCTAGAGAGATACAACAGCAAGGGGCGGTTTACAGCCTATTGATAAGCTTTTATTATCCTTTAATCAAGTCTTACCGTGCGCACTGGCTAAGATGACGGACATAACTAACGGATTGTTTTTAAGACAATCATTTAATTTAATTTGTCATTTTTAATAAAAGGATCTCATTATGCCAACTCCTTGCTATATTTCCATTGAAGGAAAAACTCAGGGCAACATCACTGCAGGCGCGTTTACTGCAGATTCTGTCGGCAACATTTATGTACAAGGTCATGAAGACCAAATGTTGGTACAAGCATTTTCTCACGTGGTGACGGTTCCGACCGATCCGCAATCAGGACAACCTTCCGGCCAACGTGCGCATAAACCATTTCGTTTTACCGTGGCATTAAATAAAGCGGTTCCCCTGCTGTATAACGCATTGGCTTCCGGCGAAATGTTGCCAAAAGTCGAGCTAAAATGGTATCGCACCTCGGTAGAAGGTAAACAAGAGCACTTCTTTACCACGACGCTAACTGACGCGACTATCGTGAACATCGATTGCCAAATGCCTCATTGCCAAGATCCGGCTAAAGCCGACTTCACGCAACTTATCGAAGTCTCCCTCTCTTACCGCAAAGTTGACTGGGAGCATACTGTTGCCGGGACTTCAGGTGCAGATGACTGGCGTGCACCACTCGAAGCATAAGTCATGGGTTAAACGAGTCCTTAGGGGCTCGTTTACCGTTTTAGTCTCCTACTTCCCGTGAAGGATTATTGGATGTCTATAACAAATTCAAAAAAATATCAAAGGCTGGGTGATAAGGATGGCAACCCACTGAATGGGGGTAAGACATTAACCCATGGCGGGGGCAGAACATACGCGCAAGATCTCGCTTTACAAGAGCAACATAGACAACTTATAGAGAAGATCTTAAGTGGCGACATGCAAAGTGGCTTAGTGTTTACTTGTCAGATTGGTGGATTACCCGAAGAGACTTTCCAAGTCACGCAATTCGATTTACAAGAAGGGATCTCACAACTTTTCACCCTCTCCATCCAAGCCGTCAGTCCACTCTCGGAAATTGATTTTAATGATGTGTTAGGCATGGCTTCCAGTTTGACGGTAAAGCGAGATGGTCACATTCTGCGTACAGTACAAGGTATCTTAGCGGCGGCAGAGCAAGGGAATACCGATGGGGTAAAAACCTGGTATCAATTTGTGATACGTCCTGAAATGTGGGTAATGACCCTCAAACAAGATAGTCGTATTTTTCAAGATACCACCGTTCCTCATATTCTTGAGACATTACTCAATGAGTCTCACATTAAATATGATAAACAGCTTTATCACCCAGAAGAGCATTTGCAGCGCGCCTACACCACTCAAAAACGAGAAACAATGTATGACTTTTGGTGCCGTTTAGCCGCAGAAGAAGGGATTAATTTTTGGTTTGAAGAGGGCCCACAGTTATTTTATAGCGACCGACATTTGGGCATGAGAGCGGGGATATCCTTAACCTATAACCCACAATCGGATACAGATATCACCGATAGCACCGCCACAACGTGGCGCTATGTTGAACAACTCTGTAGCGATATTCGCGTTGATAAAGATTACAATCAACTTAGACCTTCCTACCCCTTAAGCCATCAAGTCACAGGAGAGGTTCATCAACAACATGAAATATTTGAAAGTTATGGACGCTTTGAAGAAGATGCTCAGGGACAACCCTTTAATCAGATACGTTATGAACAATCACAAAATCAGCGTCAAGTAGGCTCTGCGACCACAAACTGCATTGAATTAGCGCCGGGGCGTATTTTTACCTTGTCTAACCACCCCAGTGCACGCATGAACACCACATGGCAGGTGATTAGTATCTCACATCACGGTGTGCAACCTCTTGCCGACAACAGTGGCGGTGAAGGAACGCAATTGAGTAATCAGCTTTCCTTTGTGCCGAGTACTCAAGAGTGGCGCCCACCTTACCGTTTTAAACCTACCGCCGATGGTGATGAATTAGCCACTGTCGTTGGCCCGCCGGGCGAAGAAATCTATACCAATGAGCAAGGTGCCGTTACGGTCTATTTTCATTGGGATAGGCGTGGTAAACCAGACCATAGCGCATCATGCTGGGTAAGAGTCGCTCAAGGTTGGAATGGGGACGGATTTGGCTTTATGGCTATTCCTCGTGTTGGGCAAGAAGTGATTATCTCTTATTTAAACAATGATATAGATAAACCGATTATCACCGGATGTACCTATAATGGTCGCAATCGTTCCCCCATTGATTTACCTAAACATAAAACCCGTACCACATTTCGCACCAAAACCCATAAAGGAGACGGGTTTAATGAATTGCGCTTTGAGGATAAAAATGGCGATGAGGAAATTTATCTTCATGCGCAACGCGATAATAATATTCATATTAATCATAATAAAACCCAATACGTTGGGCATGATGATAGCCATACTGTCGCCAATAACCGTAAGCATGAAGTGTGTCATGACGAATTTATCCACATCGTCAATGAGCAAACAGTACAGGTTGATGTCAATCAATTTGAACAAATAGGGAAAGACCGTATCACACGCATTGACAATAGTTGGAAAGAAGTTATCCACGCCAGTCACTTTCAGGAAATCGGGGAAAACAAGCAGTGTGATATCCAAAATGATTATACCCTGAAAGCCGCAGGGGGTATCCATACCCATACCAAAATCCACACCTTGCAAGCCAGTGAAACGGTCATTATCAAAGGCAAGGCTGGGTCGATTCAATTGGATGCACAAGGTGTGACTATTACAGGTAAAATTCTGCTCAAAGGCGATGTGTCAATAACGGGGGGCGCCCCAGAAGTGGTTACTCAGTTAGAAGCGGCGGTTAATGAAGGGTTACCATTAGCTGAGGATTGCCGTGCGAAAGCGATGAAAAAAGGAACGGCCTAATGCTCTTGAGTCCAAATCCCCTCTATAAAGCGTATTGGGTTGCTCAATGCCGTTATACTCGCAACGGTGAACAATTCAAGGGGGTGATGACCGTAGCAGGTACAAGTCAATCACAAGCTATTAAGCAGATGCGCCAGTACTTTACGGCTCACCCAGGTGAATATACCTTTGCGGACTATGACACATTAATCCCTTTAATCACCCATATTGAACAAAGTTCAACCTTAGAATTACCGTTAATACGGCAAGTACGTGAGCAACATAATGCAAAGGTTTCAGCCGTATTAGTGGATAAATGCAACCTCACACACCCAAGACCGTCAGAAAAAGGCGACATTCATTACCGTGAGGGGCAACCTACGTTTATTGAATATTCGCATCTCTATGTCGTCATTGACAGTGGGGAATACCATCGCCAAACCGGGCAACATCTTGTACCGAAACTGCATGGCTCGCAACTGCCATGGAAATCACTCTATCAAGGAGAAACTCAAGACAGCCTTGAAGATAAAGCCCCTTATTTGGTACACATTGCCGCCAATCAAGCCGGTCAGCGGTTTCTGGCTCATTACTTGAATTTACCACATAAAGCGAGTCTCGGATTATTTATCAATAGCCTCAAACCCTTTACCGATATTCACCGGCAAATGCGAAAACTCACCTATTTATATAATCAAAAACTGGAGCGTTGGAATTTCTTTCGTTTTTATGATGTTAAGCACTTTATCCCATTTATTGAGTCTTTGACTCACGGACAGTTAATTAATGTGGTCAATGGGGTAAATGCGTTCTACGGCTATAGTGCACAATACCCCGATGGGGTTGAAATCACCTTTCACCCAGATTATCTGTATGACGGCAGTAAGCGGGAGCCGTTATTTATTAATACCTATTTATACAATCACTACGCGAATATCACACAGCTGCAAACTGTGGCTAAAGCTAAGGCACTGATTGAACAATTTTCTCAGGTAGAAGGGGATGAGTTAGAGGGTGACGCATTAATGGGCTACTGTATACACGCAGCAAATTGCAGTTTTTTAGACGATATTCATCAATCAAAAGCGTTATTGTACGACTTGCAAGCTCGCTATTTGTGCCGTCATCAACCGAGAACATGGCAGATCGCCAATGAAAAAGCTGCACCTTATAAATACAACCAAGTTTTATTGAGTTACCACCGTTATATCGCCTGCTTAAATGCCCAAGGAGAAATGAAATGACTGGAGAAGTGAATGAGAAATATTTAACACCGCAAGAGCGCAAAGCGCGTCAGATGGTGAAGGCGGTAAACGAAGCGAGCCCACGAAACTTACCGGCCGACGCGGTGGTATGCCCATGTGAAAATGAACATCGCCCTGTTTATCCGGTGCGTTATGCATATACCAACTTTTATTGTGATTTACATTTTTCTACAATTGAACAAGCACCAAATAAAACGTTAGAAGCGAGTATTCCTCCTTCTATTAATCAATTATTGAATGCGAAAGATGTTACTGCTAGTAAAGGATTTTCTGCAAGATTATTAAGACAAGGTTGGGTTTATGTTTTTGAAGAAGGCAATTACCCTACTAGAAGTAATTCTAGTAATAAAAGTTATCAAGAACAAAATGTTGATGCGACAAAAGGACGCCTATTAGTTTTTCAACATCAAGTTACAACCAGTGATGGCAATGAAAATTTCATTCCATATATATTTAAGCAATTAAAAAATGGGGGTGTCACTTTAAAGAAAAACGGAAATAGTAATCCTTATTTAGCTATACCGAAAGATGTGAAGGAAGCGACTATCTTATTCAGCGAAAGTAAATTATCTGATTACACACTTAAAAAAATCATTTCATCTTCTAAGTTTAGATCGAAATTAATGCAAAAAATCAATTTTATTGATTACAACAATAACGATTATTGTATTGAGCTAAATAAAGATAATTTAAATCGACTTGTTGAGGATTATAAAGAAGAAGTTGATAAATTTAAGCTATTTGTTAAAGAATTCACGCATTCAAATATACCCTCTTCTTTTTTTTCTGATACCACAAAAATACCCGACTTACCACAAGATGCAACTGTTTTGATTAATCAAATAAATAGTGTTCTAGATTATAATGAAAAAGCGACATTGCTTATTTTAAAAGATCCCGTAGGATACCAAAAAGATGTTTTATCTTATTATAATATTGTAACAAAATTATATTTATTATATCAGAACTATTATAGCCATCCGGATAAAATTGGCCAATTTATTACGAGTATACAAGAAGCTAGTCATCACATTAAAGATACTGATGAAAAAGAAAAAATGCAAACAATACTAAAAGAGAGTATTAATCAGAATGCATTAGATAATGAGTGGAAAAATATTCATAAAACATTTATTTTTTTTGAGAAACATCAACGTATTGTATTATCATTGTATGAAAGCTTTATGAATAATCCGGCAATCATTAATGAAAACGGTGGCTTAAAACATTATTTTGATTATGCTTTTTCATATCACGAACGTATAACAAAAGAAGATGTCTTTAGTATTGATTTTTTTAAGGACCTTAATCAAGCTTTTGATTTATATTTTGATTTAATATCTCCATTAATGAATTCTACCGAAGGACAAAGAACATTAGATAAATTATATTCAATTAATGATGAAGAAAATAATAGCCTGTGGGTGGGAGTGACAAAGAAAGTAATTAGTCTTGTTGCTAATTCAAAAATTATGGACGCACTTTTAAATGCACAAGAATATGCAGAGAATATCGAAAATTTTGTTAATAAGCTTGCGTTTATTTGCTCAGATAGCATTGGTTTTGCATTTACAAAAACAAGTAAGATGCTTTCTCATTACGATATTAAAAATAGACTAATTAATACTAAGGGTATTGACTATTTAGCTCAAAAGATACTTCCGATGATACTGGCATTTTGCAACACAAAAATTTCATTAACCGAGTTTGTTAAATTATCGGGTAATGAGCTTAACCAGTGGGTGGAACAACTCCGTAAATTAACGGAACAAATAGTACCAAATCTGCAACATCCTAAATTAAATAAGCTTTTTTCTTGGAAACAAAAAATAATAAATCTAGGCGAAGAGACTGCCGTTCTTATTCCGAAGATTGAGATCACAGATATTACTAAAAATAAGATTTATATTTATGGTAAAGATGCATTACAGGTTTCCACTAAGCTATTTTTAAACGGTTTCAACATGATCACCGGATCAATCCAAGCTTATACATTACAAGGCATGAGCTTATATGAACGTAATGACCCATTAAAACTATCCCCCTATAATCTGTATACAGCACAGATTATTGCGAATTTATTTGTAGCAAGCTACAGTATTTTAAAAGTCTCTCAAGAGGCGACAAAATTATCTCAAACAGTATCGAGCACCACACTGAAATTCTTTTTAGATAAAATAAAATTACCTATGCTAACAACAGAAGTGGGAACCAAAAGAATGGCAGCATTAGGTAAGATTGCAGGTGGCGTAGGGGTATTACTTGCACTCCGCGACATGTCAGAGGCATTTCATATCGGAAATAGGGCTCAAGGGATGTCAAATTTGGTTATTGCATTAGGTTCAATAATCTTAATATGGGCAACTGGAGGATGGGCTTTATTTGCTGGGGCACTTATTTTGGGGGGAGTTATTTCTAGTCAACTCACCAGTTGGAGTCATTTGGAAACTTTGCTAAAACACAGCTTTTGGGGAAATGAAGAAAGTTCAAATTTTTGGAATAATAATCGCCCCATTCCTATAAGCAAACAATTAAAGCATTACATTGATAATTTTGATGCATATCAAAAACAGGGACTGATTGAATTACAAGAGTTTTATAATCTTTTTTATACGGCCAAAATGACTCAAGAAAAAATACCAAATGGAAAACTCCGCTTATCTTTTGAATTTACTAATTTTATCCCAGGGATTTCAGAGGTATATTTTCACTTTGTTACAGAAGTTGGTTATCACAGCGGTTTGGCAGAAGAAATAAAAACACCTAGTTCAGCTTATGTTCTAAATAAACGAAAAGACCTCTTAGAAATTAGCGAACAATTAAAAATGGCAAGTGAAAAAGGTGATTGGAACCCTGAAACAGGTATATTTAAATTTAGTTTGGAAGTACAGTCTCAATTAGTAAATACATATTCTGCTTTTGGTGCACATCCTAATAGCCGTATAGGTATTGAAGATTTATATTGGTATTATCAAGTCAATCCCGAGGTAACAACACCGATGCGTTATATCAATTGGGGGGGAGATACCCAAGAAAACAATCGGCTTTTAGGCTTTATTAACAGTGAGAATATCTAATGAGTATTTTTTTCAATCCCGCTAAACACCCACATCGCTTAAAGCCACAACCATTGGGGGAGCAAGGTGAGCGCTATAACGAAGATTGGCCCATGCCTGAGCTCGATTTTTTAGAGACCGTCGATAAACAACAGTGCATTCTAGTTGATAAAGAAATACGCCGACGTGATGCGTTTTCTTATCCCGGATTTATCACCGGTATTATTGCCTTTATTATGGTATTCCATTTTATTTTTACGTATCACTACAAAAAATATACTATTTTTAACGAAGAACTCCACACATATACACAAGAATATAAATCATGGTACGAAAACAAAACACAGTTAGAAAAAATCCCATCATTTGTAATTGATCAATATGCCCCTTATTTCAATCAAGAAAAACTGTCTATTTTAGATTATATTCATGTTTATTTTGAAGGACATATTACATCAAAGCCCTATCAAGATACGTTATTTTTTCTTGCTGCGTCCTTTGTACCTTTCTTCTTAATTGGCGTAGGGGGTTACCAGTCTTTTTTCAAAAAAAATCCAATACTCGTTTTTAATCGTGAAAGAAATCTGGTCTATACTTGGCGCAAAAATAAGGTATTTATTGCCCGCTATCCTGAAATTGGTATCGGTAAAATTGGTAAAACACTTACCTTTCAATTATTCGGGTTAGATAAGTCAAAACAAACTTTAGTTTCTGAATTGTTTTTCCCTAATGTCTATGTTTATTCAGTCTACAATACCAGTACTGACTATCACGACCAGCGCTTCATTAATTTTATCAATACTTATATGCGCGAAGGGCGTGATGCCATTATTCCATTCGATTATCACCGTAAAAAACCCAAAGTGTATTTTGGCAAAAACCCACCTCCTGCTGATTTTGAACAACAGGTCGAACAAATTTTAGCAAAGCTTGATCAGGAGAAAGAACACCATGCGTAGTTTGGTAAACGGCAGAAAGATTATTTTAGAAAATGATACAACAAATACCGGCGGTACCGTACTTACCGGCTCTTCTATTGCTAAACAAACCCAAGAGATTGCCTGTGTAGGTGATCCTGTTTATTGCCCTGCGTGTAAAAAAACAGGCACTATTATTGAAGGGGATAATTTAATGAAAATTAAAGGTATCCCTGTCGCCCTCGAAGGACATAAAGTCGCTTGTGGCTGTTCAGATGGCTGTATACTCGTTGCAACAGATTAAGCGATACCCAATATCATGTATCATAAATAAAAAATGATATTCTTTTTTAGAAATTAATTTTGCCATAACACAATTATCAGTAAATTTAAATTCGATGTTGCTATTCATCTAAAAAAAGCAAGCCTTCAACTAAATAGTAGTTTTAATTTTATATACTTTTATTCTCACATTAAGATTTGACGGGTCAAAATATGAAATATCATTCCTTATTAAAAAATTTATTTTATGCAACATTTTCCATAATGGCGTTAAATTTTAGTGGAGTTACTATGGCAAAAAATACCATGAATGAGATTTATGTTATTAATTTATCCTCAAATAATGCAGTTTGTGGTGTAAAAATTAATGAAATTCTGGTTGCAGATAATACAAAAAATCCTAAAGGTAATTATTCTTCCGGACAAAATATATCTAGTATATTAACTAATGGAAAAAATACCTTAGGTGTAATTATGTTTAATGGGTCGGTTTTTACTGGTGAAGAAAACTTACCTCTGATATGTGGTGTGAAGTCGAACTTAAGAAATTATCTGCAAATGGCGATAACACCTTAATATCGGGACTTAGGTTAAACGGAAATAATGACGGGAAAATGGTGGTCTCTGATAAATATCAAAATAACAGTGAGCAAATCTATTTTGGTGGCCCCAGTAGAGATAGTGAGTATGATGTTTTAGAAGCAAAAAACCAATTTAATATACAAGGTCTCCCCCAATGGCAATGGGAAAAAGCGACTCCCGTTACTGAAGACGATATTCCTAAAATTCGTGCTTTTTATACCGAACTACGACAAGCATTTATCGATAAAAATCTAGATAAATTAAAAACTATGGGAAAAATATCGTGGGAAGAAATGGCCTATGCCGATAATGGCTCTCCTGATATTTTTTGGAATTCTTTAGAGTTTAAAGAATTACTCAAGGATGGATATAAACCCTCAGATATAGATTGGAATCGATACGAATTAAATACCTATAACAATAACCGTTTGTTTCGCTATGAAATAGGATTTAGCAGATTATCGCCAATAAAACTTGTTAATCCTGAAGAGAGAACATTTCATTATAATCCTTACCTTTCTATTATTGATGGGAAAGTGACTATTGTCCGATAAGGTGCTTCTTTTATGCCTACCATTATTCTTATAGGTGACTCGGATACAGGCCATGATCATCATGGCCAATACACTTTAAAGTCACACCATTACTCACAATTCCCTATAGAGTAATATTTATCAAAGATAACAATATACTTACGACTTTTTTGACTTATGCGCAGATCTTTAATTTGTTGATTGGGTAATAAATAAAATACATAAGGCTCTGAGTCATCATCACCATCACAATTTTGATGTAACAAAACCCTAAAATAAGTATTGCCTGTATTTTTTAATATTCCTTGATTAATATTTAAATCATATTTGAAATCTGGATCTTTAGGTCTAACAACAAAATAGGTTTCTAAACTTACTGTGGGGTAGAACAGTGGTTGTTTTTTTTGCCCTTCATCATTTCTTATATCAAGTGGCGTTTCACTAATAATAATTTTATAATAACGTTCTTTCTCATCCGCCTCTCCTCGATAGAAAATTTTAAAAAATTCCTGCTCCCCGGGTAATAGAATTTTTTTAAGGGGAGTAAAAAGAATTTCTCCATTCTGAATAGGTGTGCCCTGCTCTTGATAACCCGGCCTATCAATTTGGTAAACACTAAATGTATATAAATTGGTTTTTTTAGTATCATTAATATAGGGCTTAGAAAAGAAGGGTTCCCACGACTCCATAGAGGAAATATCTGCACTAATATAAAGTGCATATGCATGGTGATAAAAGAAGACTAACAACATCCCACAAAGTATCTTAAACCAAGATATTAGTTTCATATTAAAATTTCAGTATTCGTTATAATAGAAAGCGACTGAAATAAAAAACCAGTACGTTCTTATCAGTCGCCATAACATAAAAATAATCAACTTTAGTTAATATCAGGCCCAGTCCATATAGCCTTAACCGTTACCGTTCCACTGGCTGAGACTGTTCCTAGCCAATCAATACCATCCAAAGTGAAAAATGAGTTAGCATCATTCATTGGAAAAGATAAATCTAGGTTCGTTCTATAAAAAGAGCCTAAGTCTTCATCAGGTCTATCCCATGGTGTTTCTGTCCATAACGCATTTTTTAATGAAATTTCATGACTATCACAACTCGCTCTATATTTTGCATCCGTGCCATCACTATTTTTAAATGAGAGATAAGCCGGAAAAGGCACATTAAGTCGGTTATCACTGGAGGAGAATAAACAATAGGATTGCCCTTTTAATGTTGTTTGTGGTCCTTCTACAGATGCAGTAATAGAGTCTGCTTGTCTAGGGCCACTGGTGGTAACAATATAATTAAACTCAATGGGTGGCTCTTCATTACCCACTTTTCCCGTTTTAGATTGATGAGGGTTAAAATCAGCAGGAATAATGCTTATGCCATAATCTCTCGGTTTCAGAATAAGTGTATTTGAGGGGGTGAACTCATAATACCCAGATTGAGGCACTGCTGTATTGGTAAATGAAAAGGTAAAAAAGTCTTGGCTATTTTTAAAGTCGACATTACTAGAGACGAGTCTTTTTAAAAAGGTATTAGATAAAAAGATAGAAACATTTTTATTATTAACTTTAAAATAATAATTAGCGGGATATGTTGTATTATAATTATACCAGTTATTACTGCCATCATCGGGGCCAATTTTTATTGTATTTGCCGCTGGCGTAAAAGGGATCAGTGTATTATTAATTTTTAAATTAAGCCTAATATTGGTAAATATATCCCCAGTAGTTTCATGATCAATCACCTGACAAATAATACCATTTTGGTTTGATACAATACCCACTCGGCAAAACTGAGAGCCTAAGCCAATCGTGGGATTACCGTTACTATCAATAAATATTTCTTGTAAAGCACCTGTTGAAGTTAACGTGATATGCCCTGACTTAGTGATATTGAATTCATGTGATGCAAGCATTCTGCCACCAACACTTTGGCAAGATCCGCCTTTGCTTGGATCATAGTCTGTTTTTGTCATACAGGCTCTATAACTATAGGTCTCTATAGTGCCTACAGGCAATTGGCGAAAATACAGGTATGCCGAATCACTAAATATCCCCCGAGCATAAGCCGATTCACCGTTAGTATTAGTCTGAACTATTTTATAAGCCCCGTCTTTACCTATATATTGCGCAGGCCAATAGCCACTATCATCTGTACAATAACGCCTCATACATCGATTACCCACAAATGGCTTATCTATTTGAGAATTTTCTAGCCAAATATCGACATATTGATTGGCCTGAATGGATGTATTGGTATACCCCATATAACCTAAACTGAGCTGTGAAGATTTTGAATAACGCGTATATTTATTGGCACCCGAAAAACGCGGATCGGTTGTTCTTGGGGTAATAAAATATTCATTATCTACATTATTCTCAATAAAAACGTAACTATTAGTTACCGTAGCGGCTTGACTGGTTGTAGACAGCGATAAATTTAAAAGACAAAGTGCTACGAGTAAAAAAAATATTTTGCTATTCATAATAAAGTTCTCGTTATCTTTTTACGAAACTAGACTGAGGTTGACAAGTTACCTCTCCAACCCACATTGCTCCTTGTGCCCCTTTAAGATCTAAGTCTGCTTCACAGATTGTTTGCTGATCTTCTTGTAGTAACGAGATCACCGGATAACGGACATCTACATCCATTGAAAACTCACCATTTTGATCTGTTTTAGTTCGACCAATATGGTTTCGAATTGAAGCATATTTTAAAAGTTCACCATTAGGGGATTTCAGACGTCCGAAAACCGTGACTAATTGCCTCACTTCCGGTTGATAAAAGGCAATATTTCCTGGATACAATGTGACGGATTTATTTCGGCCAGAAATAATGTCAAAGCTGTCTTTCGATTTGCCATCATTCATTAATTGGATGTCATAATCTGAATAAGGAGATAATGGAATAAAGGTATTTTTTCCACTAATCGGGTAATTTTGCCCGTTAACTTTAGCGAGCATACTGCCACTACCTTTAATGTCTGAATTGATAATAATGCCAGATTTACCTTGTTGACCACTGGGTGTGATCATCCCTTCACTATAAGCTATAGAGCCACGAGAAGTTAAATTACCATTAAGTCGTTTATTATCAGGGCGATTAATGGTCACCGTACCAGAGTTATACTTCGTATCATAAGAAGCGTAACCTAGTGTTGAGAAGTCAGATTCACCATTATCTTTATCATGTACTAACTTAGAAACAGAAACGCCCGCATTAGTGATCACGGAGTTTTCAAAATTCTTATTCACATAAATATTGGCTTTTACATTGCCATTGGTTGAAGAGATCCCAGTACTTAACCACGTTGAAAGAGGTAAAGAGAAATCAAGATTAATAAATTTTTCATTAGTGCTATTTTGATTATCATAATGATAACGCTGAACCCCAGCTCTTAATCCTACCGTGCCATAACGTCCCGAAAATAATGTATTTGCATATTCATAATTAATAGAATCACTACCAACTCGCTTATCTTTAGTATTGCTGATAGTAAATGAACCCGTTCTATCCATTATCTTATCGAAATTGACAGTTCCTCCATAAGAGTAACTGTCAGCCTCATATAGCGGTAAATCACCTCTTACGATAGTTTTCTCTTTAGATGCCCATAATGAACCATAGCCTTCTGGGATATTAATAGAAAGCGTACTAATATTACGGTGACTACCATGATTCTCTAACATTCCTTGCCAAGCAATAGAAAGATAGTTATTTACCGCTACACTGATATTCGTCTCCTGTACAATAAATTTATCAAATCCATAGTTAGACATTTGAAAACGAATACCGGATAACACAGGAAAGTTATAAGCAAAAGAGCTACCGATTAAATAACTTTTTTCGGGAGTTTGGTTATAAGAGCCACCCTCTTTGATATAATGACGTTTATCAAAATCAATATAGCCACCATAAATTTCCCAATTTAATTGGTCAAAATTACCGTTAGCGGTGCCAAAAGACTTATTAATGGTTTGATGTTGTGTTGTCACTACCTTGCCATCAATAACGGTTTCAATCGTTACTTCATAAATACCATAAGGCAACATGCTGGTATCAACTTCAAAATTACCCATCGGGAAATTTTGAATATTTAATAATTTACCTTGGCGATAAATACGAACTTCACCTGGACTATTTAAAAAAGCATAAATCGGAGTTAATGATTGCTGTTTATTCACCACCCTACTTGATGAATTATTCCCGATTGATGCTGCATAAATTTTACTGCTGCTCAATACTGTTAAGCTGGCTAAGGACTGTAAATTCCAAGTGCTCATTAACCCGATAGCAAAACGCAATCCATTAAAATCACGTTCATACATTGCTCTATAGAGTTCAATATTAGAATTGGATTTACCTATACTGTAGGCAGATGCATTAATATTAAAATGGTGTTCAGCTTTAGCTAATAACGTGTCTAAATTAAAGTAGCTACTGGATGAATCTTGGGCGTTTTTAACACGACTTTGAAAGACGCCCAAATCATAGTTGGCCACAGCAGAAAATGAATTAACAGATGAATTTCCTAATATGGATTGTCTAGCATGTTCTTTGGGTGCAAAAGCTGACTTATCAACATCTAATGATAAATTAAATGAAGAGACATTTAATTGAAGAATAGCATTACTATCAATAGCTATACTATTATTTTCATTAAAGATAGCATTTTTTTTACTTTCAATTTTATCAACTAATAACTGATTTAGTGTTGCGCCTTGATTATTTTCAATTAATTGAACACTTGATAGTTTTATTTTATCATTATCGATAACAATAATCGCATCTGCAATTTTCTTTTCACTTTGGTTTTGTTTATTTGCATCATTAAGTCGTAAGAAAACGGGCACCGACATACCTTCCTCTAAAGCATTAACAAATGCCGGAGGAATAATATATCCGCCCACTTTAATTCTTTTTATTTCATTAGCATTAATCGTATTCGAAAAAATAATACCTAATATTGATAAAGCGATAATACTCTTACGCATGATTTAGCCCATTCTTTATTTTTTATTTGACAACAATGAACTCTCCTTTGTGCCAAATGCCTACGCTAGATTTTTTATTTGTGAGATCGACAAGTTGTAATTTAACGGCTAAATGTGGCATAAGGTAATAACGCTCGCGACACATCCCCTCCACACCATATTGTTGTTTTTCTGCTAGACAAGGGCCTGAAGCCACAACACGAAATGAACTATTACCGATATTAGAAACTTTATTATCATGATACTGATAATTAAAATTCTCAATTCTGGGTGCAACCACTAAAATTGTACTAATAGTTGCAGATGTTGTTGCTGTCGCTGATTTTGAGCTTTGTGTTATACCATTTTCAGCAATAGGATCATCTTTCCAATTTAATCGATAATAACGCTCTTTATCATCCTTAGGCCCTTGATAAATGATTTTAAATACATCACTTGCATGACCGGGAAGAATCAGATTAGCCGGTGTTGATAGAATTTCATTGGGATCAGTAACCGGAATAACTTTACCATTTTCAAGTGGTGAGTCTAATTTTTCTATTGTCAAATTGACTAATCTTGCCGTATTTACTGTATTTTCAATTTCTTTGGCAAGAGTACTTTCATCAGAAGATATTATCTCTGTTATATTACCTACATTTACTGCAAAACTATTTTTTAATGGAAACCACAATAATAAAAAAAGGATTAATTTTATCTTATTCATAATAGTCAGTTTCTAAAAATAAATAACGATAAAGATATTACTTCCCTATAGTATCTTTATCGTAATATCAATTAGCCAATAAAGGAGAATTAAGGTTCTGGATTAGGTTTAACGGTAGAAAAGTCACCATCCCAAGTGGCGGTAAATTGCACTTTTACATCACCATCCCAGACACCATCAGCCAGTGATTTAAAATCGGCTGTTGCTCCTGCTGCTTGTGCACTGGCAATTACAAAAGTGAATTCACCACGATCTGTAGCGCGCTCAGAGCCATTGTAAATACCATCAGCAGCTAAATTATCTAAACCTGAGGTTAACCCTTTTGATGTATCAATTAACACGACATCAGTTGTTTTAGAAAGGTCTTCCCCATTCCATTTAACGCCAACTGTTAATGTTGAATCATCAGTTGTTCTTGCTAACGTATTAGCAATTAGTTTTGATGATAATTTAAAATCGGTTGCGCCAGATTGGCCTTGAATAGCAATATCAAATGCACCATTTTGTTGGTTAAATGATTTTTGGCCTTCAGCATAATTAAAAGTCAGACTTTTTAATGGAGTGACAACTAACATACTGGTTGTATCTTTAATTGCAGTTGCTTGCCAAGTAGCAGTTGCTTGTGCAACACGAGTATCTGCATTAGCAGCCGTAGCAAAAGAAGCAGCAATAATTGTTGATAGCATCACCGATGCTATTTTTTTATTTAACATATTATTCTCTCTAATTTTGATTTATAAAAAACAATTACATAGTATAAAAAACACCTTTAATTGTGCTTTTTATAAAATATAATTAATAAAATAATTGCAATGATAATTATTTTATGTGATTTATTAATTTTTAATGTAATTAAAAGTTATTTATGAAGTTTTTTGTTTGACAACCTTTCCATAAAATATATTTCTTTTTATTATCGACTTTGTTTATTTCTCTCTCATCGGAAAATTCATTTTCAAGATATTTAAATACATCTACCCATTTTTTATCTAAAATTAATAAAAAATTTGCTAATTGATCAACGGTAATTGCAGTAGCTCCTATTTCATATCGTGAAATTTGTTGTTGGCTAACATTCATTAATCTTGCCAACTGCTTTCCTGTCATATTTTTTTCTTTACGTGCTTTTCTTAAAAAAATACCAACATGACCACTAATCATATTAGATTTCATTAATTACACTCCAATAGAAAATTGTTAACTAAACATTTCATTTAAATCAATCATAAATATATAAAAATAAGAGTAAAAACGTTTATACCGATCGAAGTTAGTTAACTTAATAGCTACAACCTATCAAATATTGGTTATTGATCGATTTAATTTATTAGATTACGCAAATAATTTGTATTTAAAAGAAAAGATTTTTATTAATTATATGATAATTAAATAAATTAAGTCTTTAATTAAAAAATAATTTAAAAAATATATTTTTTATAGAATTGCAGAAAAATAAAGAATAATGCATTATTGATATAGCCTAATTGATATATTTGATCATATACATTTACAATTTGTTACATAATTCATCAAATAGCGATTTAAGTACTAATAATTAGAGTACTATAATACTCTGATAAAAGCGCATTTCTGGTTGAATATCCTGTAATCACATTTATTAAGAACACTTAAGACCGAAAATAGCACTTAATCAAAGAATTAGTATCAATATATTTGTAAAGTAATCACATGATTTTAAATATCTTTTTTAATTCCATTAATACTAATATAAAGTGTAAAAACACATTTTAATGAAAATAGAGATCAATTTTAATAAGTAATTATATTACTGATTAACTAGATTATTGATTTAGATCAATAATAGTATTCTGTTATTATATTTTCATTAATCTTTAACGGTAATTAAATGCCTAAGAAGTTATTTTAATAAAAATTATATATATAATAATGCAAAAATATTTTTCTTTGCATTAATAATATGGCAAGAAGTTTATCAATATATCGATTATAAAGATGATGTCGATTTACATGAATAATTAGCTGAATGGGAGGCTTTTTATAATTGTCATCGTCCTCACTCAGCGCATGCTGGTAAAACACCGTATGAAGTGTTAAAAAATAAGCTTAGTCTTTAAGACTAAACGTCAGCCGAGGTTCTGAGTGACACAGCGTAGAGATTTTTATCTAAGAACATTCTACCCGTAGTGGTAATTTCACTTATTTTTAGAGGATGGTAAATACACTACTTATCTTATTATCTTACTTACCTTTTTTTAGCAAATCTTTCAATGCCGCAATATTTGCCCTTTCCCCTTCGGTTTCTTTTAACCGACGACGTTTTTGAGCATAAATATCAAATACTTCTCTGGCTTTTTCATCAGCGGCTTTCTTACTAATCCCACCTGCGCCTTGTAATACATCACGGTCATTGAAACTTAAAAACTGATCTAGCTTAGTATCCCAATCTTGTAAAAAAACTTGCTTACGGCGCAGCGCTTGGTCTTCAGCAAAATCCAGCCACATATTGACGATACGGTTTAATTCTTTCAGCTCATTTTCGCGTAGATAATTCTTCGCAATCGTGACATCGGTTTTACGCACCTCATCAAATTTATAGTTGGTTAAGCCCATATCCGGCTGACTGGCATCTGCGCGACTAGCTATAAGCTCAGCGGCAGTCATGCCGGTACAAGCAAAATGTAATTTGTTTTGGATAGATTGGAAGAAACGAGTTGTTTCTTTATTGGATGGTTCGTAATCCGCTGCCATGGTGAAGATCTCTTTCACCCGTAAATACACCCGCCGCTCACTGGCGCGAATATCACGGATGCGTTCGAGCATCTCATCAAAGTAATCCGGCACGACTGACTGACCGATAGGCGGATTTTTCAGCCGTTCATCGTCCATCACAAACCCTTTGATCAGATACTGTTCCAGCGTTTGCGTTGCCCACTGACGAAACTGAGTACCACGGACAGAGCGGACACGGTAACCAACAGCAATAATGGCAGGTAAACTATAGTGGTCTATCTCTCTGGAAACCTGACGATTTCCCTCTAATCGAACTATCCGGAATTTCCGGATGGTTGCGTTTTGAGCAAGTTCCCCTTCAGAGAAAATATTAACAAGGTGCTCGTTAATTGTACGAACATCTTTTCCATACAGCTCAGCAATTGATGATTGAGATAACCACAACGTATCAGACTCAAAGCGGCATTCGACACGAGTTTGACCATCTTCACTGCGGAACAAAATAAATTCACCCTGTGGTGCTTCAGGAAGATTATCACTCATTACATGGCCTCCGCTCTATACGTTATGCATAAACTGTGAACAACAATATAGCATATTTAACAAAAAAATAAGGCCACCAGCAAATAGATAGCAAGCACATTATTTTATGAAAAAACAATGTAATACGATCCTCTATACTATCCATCTTTCTGAATAATATTCGTACATTTTTCAGTCATCACCCATAGCGCCTTATTCAATTTACTATCACTATCAATACCATTCACCGAACATGTACGAGTATGCTTACTTTTCACATTTCTGCCTAATAGCACTCCTGTGAGTCAATTCTCTTGCAAACGTTTTAACATTTGTTGAACTAAAAATAGCTTAATAACTGATCATTAAGGGATCGCTTGAGTTTTGGGAGGTATATTGAACTTAAGTGGCGGAAGATCACAGGAGTCGAACCTGCCAAGGACCGCTGGCGGCCCCATCTGGATTTGAAGTCCAGCCGCCCCACCGGGGACGATGATCTTCCATATAGGATTATTTGTATGAAATAACGTGATGATTATACGCTGAAATAAAATCATTCCCAAGTGCACTAAATCAATAAAACCTCTTTCAAAGAAAATAATCCCGCTTTTGAGTAAAAAAACTGATAATTAACGCGATACTATTGAACTTATGCACTTTCATCCTCATCTTATTACCTATGACGAATAAACTCAGTGATGTATGCCATGTCACTGTAAACCCAGATACAGGATGTTTTTTATGTCAAATCCATTACTTAGCACAACGGGATTACCTGCATTTTCCCAGATAGAACCAAAACACGTTGTACCTGCCGTTAAAGAAGTTTTAGCTAATTATCGTGCAACCGTAGAAAAACTTCTCGCTGACAACACCGCTTTTAGTTGGGATAATCTTTGCCAACCGTTAGCCGAAGCGGGTGATAAACTTTCTCGTGTTTGGTCTCCTGTTAGCCATTTAAACTCCGTTAAAAATAGCGCTGAATTACGCGAAGCTTACGAGCAAAGCTTACCTTTACTTTCTGAGTTCAGTACTTGGATGGGTCAGCACGAAGGATTATATCAAGCCTATAAATCTATCAAAGAAAGCGCTGATTTTGCCTTACTGACTCAACCACAAAAAAAAGCCGTTGAGAATGCGTTACGTGACTTTGAATTATCCGGTATCGGTTTACCAAAAGAGAAACAACAGCGTTTTGGTGAAATCAGTGCACGCCTATCAGAACTGAGCGCCAAATTTGGTAATAATGTGTTAGATGCGACCATGGGGTGGTCTAAACTTATCACCGATGAAAGTGAACTTGCTGGTATGCCACAAAGCGCCATTGATGCAGCCAAAGCAATGGCACAAGCAAAAGAGCAACAAGGTTATCTATTAACGCTCGATATGCCAAGCTATCTACCTGTTATGACCTATGCTGATAATCGTGAGCTTAGAAAAGAGATGAGTATTGCTTATAGCACTCGAGCCTCTGATCAAGGCCCTAATGCAGGTCAATGGGATAATAGTGAAGTGATGGCGGAAATTTTAGCATTACGCCATGAGTTAGCTCAGTTGCTCGGCTTTAAAAATTATGCCGAAAAATCACTTGCCACTAAAATGGCAGAATCACCAGAACAAGTACTTAATTTCTTAACTGATTTAGCCTCTCGAGCTCATCCTCAAGGCGAAAAAGAGCTGGCTGAATTAACGCACTTTGCCAAAACACATTATGGTGTGGAAAAACTAGAGCCTTGGGATCTGGCTTACTACAGCGAAAAACAAAAACAACATCTATTCTCCATTGATGACGAACAGTTACGTCCTTACTTCCCAGAGCACCGTGCATTAAGTGGCTTATTCGAAGTGGTTCACCGTATCTATGGTTTAACGGCTAAAGAGCGTCATGATATCGACACTTGGCACGATGATGTACGTTTCTTTGAATTATATGATGAAAGCAACACATTGCGCGGTAGCTTCTATCTTGATTTATACGCTCGTGAACATAAACGCGGTGGTGCTTGGATGGATGATTGCATTGGTAGAATGCGTCATGCTGATGGCACACTACAAAATCCTGTCGCCTATCTTACCTGCAACTTTAATAAACCAGTAGGTGATAAACCCGCACTCTTCACCCATAACGAAGTAACCACGCTATTCCATGAGTTTGGTCATGGTTTACACCACATGCTAACGCAAATTGATACCGCTGATGTATCAGGTATTAATGGCGTACCATGGGATGCGGTTGAGTTACCAAGCCAATTTATGGAAAACTGGTGCTGGGAGCCAGAAGCGTTAGCCTTTATTTCTGGCCATTATGAAACTGGCGAGCCATTACCACAGGCTATGCTTGATAATATGCTCAAAGCAAAAAATTATCAGTCTGCGATGTTTGTATTACGCCAACTAGAATTTGGTCTGTTTGATTTCCGCCTACACGCTGAATATGATCCGGCTAAAGGTGCTCGTATCATGGAAATACTAAATAGCGTAAAAGAGAAAGTCTCGGTAGTACCTGCAACACCTTGGGCGCGATTCCCTCATGCCTTTAGCCATATTTTTGCCGGTGGTTATGCAGCAGGTTATTACAGCTATTTATGGGCTGATGTACTGGCTGCTGATGCCTTCTCTCGCTTCTCTGAAGAGGGCATTTTTAATCGCCAAACAGGTCAATCATTCCTTGATAATATTTTAACCCGTGGTGGTTCAGAAGAGCCAATGGAGCTGTTCAAACGCTTCCGTGGTCGTGAGCCGAAACTTGATGCTATGCTCAAAGGCTACGGCATTAAAGGATGATATGTGAATATCTGTTTACTTTGTGAAGAAGGCGCTGATAACAGCGCCTTATCTGCTTTAGCGCAACGTTGGGGATTAATTCACGACGCCACACAAACTATGGCGTTAGTCTTAACGCCCACTCACCTTGAATTGCGTAAACAAGATGAGCCTAAACTTGGTGGGATCTACGTGGATTTTGTCGCGGGAACTATGGCTCATCGTCGTAAATTTGGCGGTGGTCGTGGTGAAGCGGTAGCAAAAGCAGTAGGTATTAAAAAGGATTATCTACCCGATGTGGTTGATGCAACAGCAGGATTAGGCCGTGATGCCTTTGTATTAGCCTCTATTGGTTGTAACGTAAGAATGGTTGAACGTCACCCTGTGGTAGCTGCATTACTTGAAGATGGCTTGAAACGCGCTTATCTCGATGCGGATATTGGTGAGTGGATGCAACAGCGTATGAAGCTCATTTATGCTTCATCTGCACAGGCACTCACGCAAATCAGCCCTGCACCCGATGTGGTCTATCTTGATCCTATGTATCCCCATAAAACCAAAAGCGCATTAGTGAAAAAAGAGATGCGGGTATTCCAATCTCTTGTCGGTGCGGATGAAGATGCTGATGCACTATTAGCACCAGCCATGGCACTGGCTAAAAAACGAGTGGTTGTTAAGCGTCCTGATTATGCTGAGCCGTTAAATAATCAACCCGCACATGCAAGTGTCACCACCAAAAATCACCGTTTTGATATTTATCCTTGTATCTAACTATAGATACCCCATAGAGGGGCGTGTCTCCCCCTCTTTTGCCATAACTTTTTAATTATAATATCGCTATCTATTGAATAGTATATCCACCATCAATCACCAGATTATGGCCATTGATCATATCCGCTGCACCGCTTGCTAAAAATACAGCCGCGGCAGCAATCTCTTCTGGCTCAGCAAATCGCCTTGCCGGTATTTGCGCTTTCATCTGTTCACCTTTTTCACCTTCCCAAGCCTTTTTACCTAAATCGGTCATCACAATAGTAGGGGATATCGCATTAATTTGTAGGCCTTTGGGTCCCCACTCTAGCGCCATCACCTTTGTCATATTGATAATGGCGGCTTTACTTGCACAATAGGCAATATGTTCTGGTAAAGCGATAATACCTGCTTGAGAGGCGAGGTTAATTATCTTACCTTGCCCGCGTTGTAGCATATGCTGCCCCACTTGCTGACACAGTAAAAAAGTCCCCGTTAAATTAACTGATAAGGTTTTATTCCAATCTTCAAGAGATAACGATTCGGCGGGAGCTAAAGCGACAATACCTGCACAATTAACAAGAATATCAATGCGATCGAATTCTTCAATGACTGAATGTACCGCTTGTTTTACGGACTCTTCACTTGAAACATCACACCAGATCCCCACCGCACTATTTAAACGATGCGCCACTTGCTCAACCTGCTCTGATCTATCCAACAAAGCGACTTTAGCCCCTTTTTCGATAAACATCTGTGCGATAGATAAGCCAATTCCAGCCGCACCACCAGTAATAACAGCCACTTTATTCGAGAGAGTAAAATCAATTTGCGTAGCCATATAACCTCCAGCTTAAAAATAAATAGTCACTCTTTTAAGCATAGCAGATGAAAATTAGGCTTAAGGGGGAAGAGAAAATGATTGAAACGGTCAGAGCGAGCGCTATGCACTCGCACTAACTTAAAAAATTACAGCACGCCTTGCGCTAACATTGCATCAGCAACTTTAACAAAACCTGCAATATTAGCCCCTTGAATATAATTAGTTTGTTTACCTTCACCGCCATAGTTTACACAAGCGTGATGAATATCCAGCATAATATGATGTAAGCGAGCATCAACTTTCTCAGCTTTCCAACTCAAGCGTGCTGCATTTTGCGCCATTTCTAATCCCGAAGTTGCTACCCCTCCAGCGTTAGCGGCTTTACCCGGTGCAAACAAGACTCCCGCCTCAATAAAAGCATCGGTTGCCGCAATGGTCGTTGGCATATTTGCGCCTTCGGCAACAGCTTTAACACCGTTTTTAATTAACACTTTTGCGGCGTCTAAATCTAATTCATTTTGTGTAGCACAAGGTAGTGCAATATCAACAGCGACAGCCCAAGGCTGTTGCCCTTCAAGATAAGTTAAACCAAACTCTTTGGCGTACTCTTCAATACGACCATAATTATTTTTAATTTCAGTTAAGCGAGCCAGTTTTTCGGTTGTAAATCCAGCTTCATCCACCACGGTTCCGCCAGAATCTGAAGCGGTGACCACTTTCGCACCCAGCTCAAGGCATTTTTCAATGGTGAATTGTGCCACATTGCCAGCACCAGAAACGGCTACACGCATTCCCTCAAGGGACATACCGTGACGTTTAAGCATTGCGTTAGTAAAATAGACTAAACCGTACCCTGTGGCTTCTGGGCGGATCAAACTGCCACCAAATGATAAACCTTTACCCGTAAAGACACATTCATTGCTATTCGAGAGCTTTTTCATCATTCCGGCCATAAAGCCAACTTCCCTTGCTCCCACACCAATATCTCCCGCGGGGACATCAGTATCAGCCCCTAAATGACGATAGAGCTCAGTCATTAACGCCTGACAAAAACGCATCACCTCTGCGTGGCTTCTCCCCTTGGGATTAAAATCAGATCCCCCTTTAGCGCCTCCCATCGGCAGTGTTGTCAGTGCATTTTTAAAGGTCTGTTCAAAACCTAAAAATTTTAGAATAGAGAGGTTTACCGATGGATGAAAACGCATTCCACCTTTGTAGGGACCAATAGCAGAGTTAAATTGTACTCGCCATGCGCGATTAACTTGAACTTGTCCTTTATCATCTAACCAACAGACGCGAAACTGAATAATACGTTCAGGCTCAACTAAGCGCTCAAGTAATGATTGTTCACGATATTGTGGATTTTTCTCTAAAAAAGGCCACAGAGTGGTAAAAACTTCACGTACCGCCTGATGGTATTCAGGTTGATGAGCGTTATATTTTTCTACCTCTTCTAAAAACGAAGATAATGAGCCAGATCTATTCATTCAGCTATTCCTTTTTATGTAATGTGATGTTGGCATAACCTCATTTATTCGGAATATTTTTGGGATTTATGTGAGGTTGATATTGTTTTGCCTATTGAATATATCATTAAAATGTATTCCTACTTCAAGACATTTTTTTTACAATTAGACAAAAAAAAAAGCTTGACCTCACTAAAGGCTAATAAAATCAGGATTTTTGGACAAAAAAATACCTGCATAAGCAGGCATTTTTTTTGCTTAAATAATCAGTTGATTACTCTTCATCATCTTTCAGAGGAACAATTAACATATCAACATGAACGGTATTAATTAGTTGACGTGCTGATGACATCAATTTGCTCCAGAAATCTTGGTGATGACCACAAACCACTAAGTCCATATCGTATTTTTTAATTGCATCAACAAGAACTTGGCCTAAATCCCCGCTACCACTGAGTGTTTCTTGGATCTCATAACCTGAGTTATCAGAGAGATCTTTTAGTGCATTACGTGTTTCATCAGTGATGCGTTGTTGCATATCACCAAGGTTAACATCAATTAAACCGGTATACAGATCAGAGTAGTTAACATCAACGTGAATTAAGGAAACTTTGGCATTATAGGGTTTTGCCATAGATACAGCTTTCTGCACCAAGACGTTGCTCTCAGGGGATAAATCAACTGCAACTAGAATATGCTTATAAGCCATCGTAAACTCCTTCCATAAGCTGATTAATCGGTCGGAAAGGCTATTACGCCTATATCCTTTACATTAAATATAACGTTTTATGATGAAAGTTAGATGTTGCCTTGATCACAACTTAGTGCAAATACCATCAAAGAAAGCATCTATCGGTAACAACAATATACACCATTTTAAATAAGTGAGGAGTCGTTCTTCGACAATATCCACATATTAATGTGAATAATGCACAAGGCACAATAAAAACACCCTATTAGAGTTATTTTTTAATCATTTTTTTGAAAAAGCGAACAACTTGAACAACTCGCTTTTATTTCTTGCTTAATATCACCTAGACTTAAATAAGAGAAAAATTAACCTTTCCATGTAAATGCAAAAGGTTTTCTCATCTCAGAATCAGCTATTCTAGGGAGGGGATTATGTTTAGTGTCATTGTTATCTTTTGGGCGTTGTGTATTCTTTGCCTGATTAATATGATGCGTTATTTCTCATCAATTCGGGTATTACTCACCATATTGCGCCAATCTGATCCATTACTTTACCAATCTGTCGATGGGAATGGATTTTTCACTATGCATGGTCAATTTTCAAAACAGTTAAGACTTATTCGATATATAAATCAACGCCAATATACTAACCACCATGATCCTGAAGTGATTATGCGTTGTGAACGGATTTATCGACAATTCTACCTAGTAAGTCGCTTTTGTATTCTTGCTGTAGCAAGCTTGATCGCCATGATTATTTGGTAGGTTTTATAGGGATAAAAAAACGGTGACGAGTTAGTCACCGTTTCTCAATACTATTAGGATGCTTATTATTATCAGCTATTCACCAGCAGTGAAAGTGAAATCCAATAAAGCACACCGGATAAAGCAATACTCACTGGTAATGTTAAGATCCAGGCCAGCGCAATATTTTTCACGGTTTTGGTCTGCACCCCACCACCATCAACAATCATCGTACCTGCAACCGCAGATGATAACACTTGTGTTGTTGATACTGGCATACCTGTATAACTTGCTACACCGATAGAAACTGCCGCAGTCACCTGAGCAGAAACACCTTGTGCATAAGTCATACCTTTCTTACCAATCTTCTCACCGATAGTGACCGCAACGCGTTTCCAACCTACCATTGTCCCGATAGAGAGCGCTAAAGCCACAGAGATAATGATCCAAATTGGTGCATATTCCACTGTATTTAGCAGGTCACGACTCAATGTTTTTAAGAACCGTGCATCTTGGGCGCTAGTTTCTGGTAGTTTAGCAACTTCCGTAGCTGTATCAGCAATACACATCAGTAAGCGACGCATTTGAGCACGCTGGTCTGCACTCAGCTCATCATAAGAGCTAATACCAGACAACATTTGTTCTGTTTGATTGAGAACAATTGGCGTTCTTGCGCTATTACAATGAAAATCCGTGTCGTTAGGATCAGCTTGTGCTGATACTACCGGGGTATTTTCAATCGCATGTTGTAGAGCTGGTTGATGCTTCTCATAATACTGTTGTAAGTGTACAACGGCATCATGAGTTTTAGTGATATCGTATCCGCTAGCATTCATATTGACGACAAACCCTGCTGGGGCGACACCAATTAAAACTAACATGATAAGACCAATACCTTTCTGACCATCATTCGCACCATGTGAGAAACTCACCCCTACCGCAGATAAAATCAGCGCGGTACGAGTCCAAAATGGTGGTTTGCGTTTACCATCTTTTTTCTCACGTTCGGCAGGGGTTAGGTGGATACGACGACGTTTTTTCGTGCCACTCCAATAGCGACGTAACAAGAAAATCATCGCGCCAGCAATCACCAAGCCAATAATTGGGGAAAGGATAAGAGAAAGGAAGATACTGATCATTTTAGGTATGTTTAATGCATCAACGATTGACGAGTCTGTCACGATAGCATTTGTTAAACCAATACCAATGATAGCACCTATCAGCGTATGTGAACTGGATGCTGGAATACCGAAATACCATGTACCTAAGTTCCAGATAATGGCAGCTAACAGCAACGAAAAAACCATGGCAAGGCCATGAGCCGAGCTCACATTTAGCAGAAGATCTGTCGGTAATAAGTGAACAATAGCGTAAGCCACGCTCAATCCACCGAGCAAAACTCCAAGGAAGTTAAATACACCCGCCATCACGACCGCAAATTGCGCACGCATAGCACGAGTATAAATAACAGTTGCTACCGCATTTGCGGTATCATGAAAGCCATTAATGGCTTCATAAAATAGCACGAAAATCAGTGCTAAAACCAACATTAAACCTGTATGAAATTCCAGGTCAGTAAACAAATGTAGCATAGACGTTAAGCCAGTTAGTTGGACATGAACGCGGCGCATTATCAGCGACAAATGCGAACGGTGGAAGCGAAATTTAACCTTTTTTTGATTTGATAACCAAGGAAAATGACGGGTTTTTAAGATAATTCCTTATATATCATTTAATTAATAAACATAAAAAAAAAGTAAATTTCTGATAAATTTTTTGCTTGCAAATACGAATTTAGGTGAAAAATACAGATTTCTCCATATAATTTTACAAAATACTCTGATTTTACACGAAGATCACTGATTAAGTAGTCAGAGACAACCAAGAACGAGACATCATTGTGGGATCATTCGATACAGTTATTATAGGTGCAGGGGCCGCTGGACTTTTTTGTGCCTCTTTAGCAGGACAAGCGGGATTATCTGTTTTAGTTTTAGATAATGGCAAAAAAGCCGGCAGAAAAATTTTAATGTCTGGTGGTGGACGTTGCAATTTTACCAATATGTATATCGAGCCATCAGCTTACTTATCCGATAATCCTCATTTTTGTAAGTCAGCACTTGCTCGCTATACACAATGGGATTTTATCGAGTTAGTACAAAAGCACCATATTGCTTACCACGAAAAGACATTAGGGCAATTATTTTGTGATGATTCTGCCCAGCAAATTGTTGATTTGTTACTCGCAGAATGCCATGAAGGAAAAGTAAGTATTCGCTTACGTAGTGAGGTGACTCAAATAGAGAAAACCGCCGAAGGCTTTACTCTTTTGGTAGGAGGGAAAACAATAACCGCCTCCTCTGTAGTGATTGCCAGCGGAGGACTTTCAATGCCCGGTTTAGGTGCCACCCCTTTTGGCTATAAAATTGCGCAACAATTTGGCCTTAATGTATTGCCCACTCGTGCAGGCTTAGTCCCTTTTACATTACACAAGCCACAACTTGAACAACTCAACCCGCTCTCTGGTGTGGCGATCCCTGCTATTGTCACCGCTGAAAATGGCACCCAATTTAAAGAGAATATTCTTTTTACTCATCGTGGGCTTTCCGGTCCTGCTATTTTGCAAATCTCTAGTTATTGGCATCCGGGAGAGAATGTGAGCATTAACTTACTTCCTGATACTGACTTGGAAAGCTATTTACAAGAAAAACGACAAGCACAGCCGAATCAATTATTAAAAAATACACTTTCTCGCCTACTACCGAAGCGTTTTATAGAGATAATGATTGAAAATAATCAACTACCTGATACCTCACTGGCTCAACTTAGCAATGAACGTATTACACAAATAACGACGTTGCTACAAGCATGGCTTGTTTTACCTAATGGCACAGAAGGTTATCGCACTGCAGAAGTCACCCTAGGTGGTGTTGATACCCGTAACCTCTCCTCTAAAACGATGGAAGCAACAAAGATAACAGGTCTCTATTTTATTGGTGAAGTGGTTGATGTCACAGGTTGGTTAGGAGGATATAACTTCCAATGGGCATGGAGCTCTGCTTATGCCTGTGCCCAAGCATTGATCTCTCGACACATGACTAAGTAGGCGCGTTATTTTTATAAATAACCACACAAAGTATAGGCTAACTTATTGGTTATAATGATTTTTTTAAAAACAAAATAAAATAACTCGTTAATCAGTGAGTTAACGAAATTGGCATTATTTTTTTCTGTTTTGATTAAAAAAAACACTTTACAAATGATAGTGAGAACTATTATCATTAAATCACTTTCAGATGCACCACCTTCAGGGTCATATGAAAGAACGACATTGCTCACATTGCTTCCAGTGTTTTACTTTAGCCAGCCGGGTGCTGGCTTTTTCTTTTCTAGCGTTTGTTCGATTGTTTTATTTTTTCTTATTCAAATTATTTGGATCCTCAGATTAAATTCCTCCGCTTTTTTACTTAGCTTAATTGCGTAAACTGTGTTCAACAACTTCAGAGAAGGAAACACATTATGATTTATTTACGCAAAGCAAATGAAAGAGGCCACGCTAATCATGGTTGGCTAGATAGCTGGCATACCTTCTCTTTCGCAAGCTATTACGATGCTAACTTTATGGGATTTTCCGCCTTACGCGTCATTAATGAAGATAGAGTGATGCCCGGTGAGGGTTTTGGTACCCATCCTCATAAAGATATGGAAATTTTAACCTATGTGCTTGAAGGTAATATTGAGCATAAAGATAGTATGGGTAATAAAGAAAATGTACCCGCCGGTGAATTTCAAATAATGAGCGCAGGTACAGGTATCACTCATTCCGAGTACAACCCAAATAGTGATAAAGGCCTGCATTTTTATCAAATTTGGATCATGCCTGATACCACCGGTATTACACCACGTTACGATCAACGTCGTTTTAATACCACAGAGAGTAAACAGCTTATTTTGTCACCAGATGCACGTGATGGCTCGTTAAAAGTGTTCCAAGATATGACGCTGTGGCGTTGGAACCTAAAAAAAGGAGAAGAGGCACAATATCAGCCAGAAGCAGGAAGAAATATTTGGTTGCAAGTCGTTAAAGGAAAGATAGTAATTAATGACATTATTGCGACCACCAGTGATGGCATCGCCATCGCGAATGAAGATATTATCTATTTCGTTGGTGATGAAGACAGTGAAGTCTTGCTGTTTGACTTACCTCCTGTAACAGCATAGTTGGGCTACCAACCTAAAGCCACTTTTTCTCAAACAATTTATTTCACTTTGTTTTCTTGTTAACTCCCTGAGATGTCTTTCATCTCAGGGAATTTTTTATCAATAAAACCAATAACTAGCGTTTAGGGCCCACTTTTGTTAACGCTTGCCCTACTGGCGTATCAGTATATTTATCAAAGTTTTTCACAAAGCGATCAGCAAGATCGTCCGCTTTAACATCCCATTGTGCTTTATCCGCATAGGTGTCTCGAGGATCTAAAATTTCGCTATTAACGCCAGGAAGCGCTGTTGGAATCGCCAAATTAAATACAGGCAGAGTTTGAGTCTCCGCTTTATCAATATCACCATTTAAAATGGCATCAATTATCGCTCGAGTATCTTTAATTGAAATACGTTTGCCCGTACCATTCCAGCCCGTATTCACTAAGTAAGCTTGTGCTCCGCAAGCCTGCATACGTTTTACTAACACTTGAGCATATTGTGTTGGATGGAGTGATAAAAATGCTGCCCCAAAACACGCAGAGAACGTCGGTGTTGGCTCTGTCACACCACGCTCTGTTCCAGCAAGTTTCGCAGTAAAGCCTGATAAGAAGTGATATTGAGTTTGCTCGGGTGTTAAACGAGCAACCGGAGGTAGCACCCCAAAGGCATCGGCAGTTAAGAAAATAACTTTTTTAGCATGACCCGCTTTCGATACCGGTTTGACAATATTATCAATATGATAGATTGGATAAGATACACGGGTATTTTCTGTTTTTGAGCCGTCATCAAAATCAACACTACCATCTGCTAATACCACGACATTTTCTAATAAGGCATCACGTTTAATGGCACCGTAAATATCTGGCTCAGCTTCTTTTGATAGATGGATAGTTTTAGCGTAACAACCTCCTTCAAAGTTGAATACACCATCATCATCCCAGCCATGTTCATCATCACCAATCAGTTTACGCTTAGGATCTGTTGATAATGTCGTTTTACCTGTCCCTGACAAACCAAAGAAAATGGCTACATCACCACTTTCGCCAACGTTTGCCGAACAGTGCATAGAAGCAATACCTTTTAATGGCAGGAAGTAGTTCATCATAGAGAACATACCTTTTTTCATCTCTCCGCCATACCAAGTACCACCAATTAACTGAATGCGTTCAGTTAAGTTGAAAGCAACGAAATTTTCAGAGTTTAATCCCTGCGCTTTCCAATTTGGATTGGTACATTTAGCACCGTTCATCACAATAAAGTCAGGTGTAAAATTTTCTAACTCTTCTTGCGTAGGGCGAATAAACATATTCTTAACAAAATGCGCCTGCCAAGCCACTTCGGTGATAAAACGCACTTTTAATCGCGTATCTGCATTAGCACCACAAAAGGCATCAACGACAAACAAACGTTTGCCTGATAGCTGCTCAGTAACTAATGATTTTAAATCAGCCCATACTTGCGGTGAGAGTGGTTTATTATCATTTTTACCTTTGCCCTGATCAGCCCACCACACAGTATCACGAGTAACATCATCACGAACAATGTATTTATCTTTCGGAGAACGTCCAGTAAAAATCCCCGTATCAACAGCAATAGCGCCTAACGAGGTTAATGTACCTTTCTCATAACCTGTTAATCCTGGCTTAGTTTCTTCTTCAAATAATAAGTCATAGCTAGGGTTATAAATGACTTCACTAATGTCATGAATACCGTACTGCTCTAGATCCTTAGGGGTAAGACCTTTAACGTTCATAGTTTTGCTCCTGATAAATAGGCTTTTCTATGAGCATTATTAAGGTGTTACAACTAATTAACAGCGATTGTTATCAATATTTTGAAAATTTATATTTTTTTTATGTTAATAACGAGAACTAATGCACAAATCTACAGAAAAATTGTTGAATAAAAAAGGACGCAAAATAGCGTCCTTTAGGGTGATTTACGTTGCTAAATCGAATCAGTGCAAATTAGAGCTAGATAATTTATTGATATTATTAATATCTTCTTCAGTGAAGATATAATGAGCACCGCAATATTCACACTCCATATCAATTTTACCCTGTTCTTGTAACAGATGAGCTACATCTTCTTTAGATAATGTTACTAATGTATCTTCACAACGTTTACGAGAGCACGTGCAATGGAATGCTATCGGTTGTGGATCATATAATGTCACATCTTCTTCATGATATAAGCGATGTAAAATCTCTTTAGTATCAAGTGTAAACAGCTCTTGAGCTTTAATGGTGTGCGTAAGTTGTGTTAATAGCTCAAAGTGTTCTGCTGTCTCATCAGCACTATGTTCTGCACTCGCAGGTAAGGCTTGTAATAACATACCTGCACCCGCCGCTTTTCCATCTTGCAGACCTGTGCGGATAAAGACACGGGTAGGTAACTGCTCTGATTGATTAAAGTAGTTATCAATACAAGCTTCTATCGTTTCACCATCCAACGCTACAATACCTTGGTAACGCTCACCTTTTTTAGGTGTGATGGTAATAACCATAAAGCCATTGCCCATCATCTCTTTTAAGCTGCTACCGGCTTTAACATCATCACTAAAACGTGCAACACCGCGCATCTGTTGTTCATTATTGCCGTTAATAACCACTAATCGTACTGGGCCATCACCTTGTAATTGAACGGTAATATCACCATCAAATTTCAGCGTAGCTGTTAACAAACTTGTCGCGACCAATAAATCACCTAACAGGTGTTGAACTGGCTCAGGATAATGATGATTTTCAAGTATTGATTGATAGGTTTCCGTTACGGTAACTAATTCACCACGTACCGCGCTTTTTTCAAATAAAAAGCGTGATAAAGCGTCTTTTTTAGACATAATCTTCTCTCATTGCTGGGGAGCGGTTTAATCCGATCCTGGTAAATTTGTCTGTTTCAAGCGAAGTAAGGTGCGTCTTTCCTTTTTATCAGGTCGACGTTCGGGATGAGGCATCGTTAACGCATTCATTTTTCTTGCTAGAGCGATTTTTTCTCTCTTGGCAATACTCTCTGGTGTTTCACAATAGAGCAGTTGTGCTTGGGCCGCCCCTAGGCGCTGTGCACTCACCATTAAGACTGTAACTGTCCGTTCATCATTACCTTGTCGTAAGCGTATTTCAGCCCCAACTTCAACATTTTTACTTGGCTTGCCTCGCACACCATTGTAATGGACTTTACCCCCTTCAATCATAGTGCGAGCAATGGCACGCGTTTTATAAAAACGTGCAGCCCAAAGCCATTTATCTAAACGGACAGCGCTTTCTTGCGATGGTTGACTCATCCCTTTCTCTCCTTAACTTCAACTTCTTCATGAAGGCGATAGAGTAAACACATTGCCTTCCACAACAAGGAACTTACTGAGGAGGGCGATAAAAACAGTGCTCGTAATATTGACTGATTTTATGCATGCGTTGATTATTTTGTCGCCGGCGCCGGATGATAAAAAATAAATTCAGGATCAAAAATCCAATAGCGAAGAATAATAATAACGTATTACCGATATAATATAACAGGGTCATTGAGTCAGGCATGCTATGCAAAAAGATTTGTAACGTGCCATTCGCATCAATTACCATCCCCGTTATTACACCTCCAGTATTAAAAGGTGTGTGTAATAAAATATCAGATAATCGCTGTAATTCTCGCCATTGCTCTAATGGTGTAGGTTCAAATACAGAATTGGTATTTGAAGCATAATCAACGAGCTGTTTTCTTTCATCACTGATTAAAAGCACACCACCCGGTGGTGGACTATTTAACAGTATTGCGGCCTTATCTATTTCTCGGTAGATAAAAGATGATGTGGTGGTGTCAACGAGCTTTTCCAAGGCCTCAGCGCTAACAGCACGTAATAAAACATTGGTTCCTGTTAATTTGCCACTTTCTGCACGTTGAACTAATGATGGCCAATCATTGACATTACTTAGGTTTACCAAGGCCATTTTAAGCCGAATACATTCATTTTCTCTCGGGCATAAATCTTGTGTTTTCAAAATAATGCCATCAAAATTATCCAAAAGATTCATGCCAGATTTAGTAATAGCTTGACCTAAGCTTGGGTTTACACGGTTGTTAGAAACGGGGTGTAGCTGCTCTTCAACCAAATATAATAATGCTGCCGCTTTTTCAATCGTACTAGACTCAGGCATTGGCATTGGGTTGCTGTTGTTCCAATAAATGCCCGAACAATCAAAAGGTGCAAATATTGTTTTATTATTCTTACTGGAAAGGTTTGGAGGCATATAACACATTCCGACACCTTTGGCCTGAATAATATCCCCTACATGCAACTTGGCCGTTTCTAACTCCGTAAAGTTAGTCACTAAATGAGGTTCACTCTCTTTTATCCATGAAAAAGTTAACTTCATTGATAATGATAACGGTTGATAGAGATACAGCATACCTATAATAAATAGGCTACAAACAACAAAGATAATATTTTTAATGTAACGCTTATACGGATAGTTTTTTTCTTCATCATGCAATGATAAATAAGGCCCTTGCTTGATAACATGATGATTAGGATACATTTCTAAATAGGTCACCTTATCAATATCATTTTGAATATAAGGTTCCCAATGTGGAGGATAAACTAAATCAATTCCCCCCAACGAAATATTTTTTACCTGCCCATGATCAAAATTACCAAACAGTCCCCAGCGTTTTAAACGCCCTTTAAAACAGTGTACTTCTTGTTTTCGTGATTTGATGATGGGTCGATAAATAAGAAACAAGCCTAAAACAAGAAAAGTCCCTCCCGCAGCCATTATCCAAGGGAGAAAGACTTGTGGCATCATTAATGCCGTTAACCATAAGATTAACCCTAAGCAAATTAACGAACCATTCCAAAAACCTGAAGAATGATGTAACCGATACTCTTCGTTGGTTTCTTGGCGAATATGTAATAAATGCGCCGCATCACCTTCATTTTTCTGGATAGTGGAAGTGCCATTTGACAGTATGGGTTCAGAAAGTTGTTTTAAACTTAACGCAGAAAAATGTGACTTTTCATCTTTAAGAAAATGGCCATTCACACCAATGACAATGGGGATAGAAGGAGTACAAACGATATCGAGGACATTTTCTTGTTGCAGATAAGGCACCAGTAATGGAGGAATATGGATCTCTACCGCATCAATGTAATAGCGCCAATGATTGAGCCCCTCTGATGATCCCGCAAACCGATTAACAATATTACGCAGTGTCGTAACGACTTCACCTTTAGTGGGTATTTCAGGAAAGTTTTGTAACGAATACCCAGCAGAAAACTTAGAGGTGCCAAAATAGGACAAATAGTCACTAATTACCCCATAATCATCTTGTGTTAGTTTACGGTAAGTCGGTTTGGCGAGGGAGGGAAGATGATATGAGCCATCAAGCCGCCTTCTTTTAAAGAATAGAAAGGCGGCCATTATAAATAGGCTAATCATGAAGATAGCCAATATAATGACTGATAATCTCATTTTTTCCCCATACTCATGCTGGTGTTGCTTAGTAACAATAACAAATTTGAAATGCCACCTAACATAAGGCAATTCCTATTCTTTAGTTCTATTTTTTTATTAAAATACAATGAATTATATTTGTGTTGTTGCGTTATAATTTATATATATTATCAATTTTATATCCGCCAACCATGCCATTTTCAGATAAAATAGCGCATCAATAAATAATAATACTCCCAAAAAATCAATCAATAACTGGGTTTAGTAGCGGAGTGTACTCAATTTTCACTAAAAAGCTAAATCTAATTGTTGGATTTATTTTATCATTAATGTGTTAAATTCAGGTTAATCTCTATTCCTATCAGGGGCTGTTATGAAAGAACTAAAAAAACCGAATATACTCAATATTGATAACATTGCCCGTTCTCGGTTATTTCAGATCCAATCCGTTAATCTGGAATTTAGCAACGGCGAAAAACGTATTTATGAACGAATGAAACCCGCTAACCGGGAAGCGGTAATGATAGTCCCTATCATCAATGATGACCTGATCCTTATTCGTGAATATGCTGTTGGCATCGAAAATTATGACTTTGGTTTTCCCAAAGGGGCTATTGATGCAGGTGAAACCCCTTTACAAGCGGCCAATCGTGAATTAAAAGAAGAAATCGGCTATGGTGCCGGCTCTTTAACCGAAATAGCCAAACTGTCTATGGCGCCTTCTTATTTTTCCAGCAAAATGAACATTGTTATTGCTCAAGATCTCTATCCTGAACAATTAGAAGGCGATGAGCCTGAGCCGTTAGTTCAAATACGCTGGCCTATCGCCAAAATGATGGACTTATTAGATCATCCCGACTTTACCGAAGCTCGTAATGTCAGTGCACTCTTTTTAGCACAACGTTATTTGCAACAAGTTTGTCCAAAATAATAATTGGCTCGCGATATCCAGATAAAATTAAGGCCACCAAATAGGGAGGCCTTGATATCTATCGTCTCTTTTTATTAGAAAATAGCGCGTTACCAGGCTTTCACCGCATCACCTTTATAAACTTCTTGCGCTTTTTGCAAAATTTCATCACTTTGGAAAACCGCGACGAGTTTTTTTAATCGTTCGTTATCTTTGTCTGTGGCTCTGGCAACAATCAAATTAACATAAGGAGAGTCGGTATTTTCCATAAATAAACCATCTCGTTTGGCTAATAGCCCCACTTGTGAAGAGAAGTTATTATTGATGATGGAAAGGTAAATATTAGGATCACTTAACGTACGAGTCAGTTGTGGTGTATCAATTTCTGCAAATTTAAGTTTCTTAGGGTTTTCAATAATATCAAGTGTCGTTGGTAAATACCCCACCCCTTCTTTTAATTTAATTAATCCTTGAGCCTGCAGTAATAATAAACTACGACCTAGGGTGGTTGCTTCATTAGAAATGGCGACGGTAGCACCATCAGGAAGCGCCTCTATGGTTTTGATTTTATTTGAATAAGCTGCAATAGGAAAAATAAACGTTTTACCTATGATTTCAAATTGATAACCACGCTCTTTGCTTTGAGCTTCGTAGTAAGGTACGGTTTGGAACGCATTCACATCAACATCATTATTACGCAAAGCTTCATTAGGTAATACGTAGTCATTAAAGGTGATCACCTTGATATCTAATCCCTGCTTTTCTTTTGCCAGCTTAACAACTTCATCCCAAATTTGCTGATCTGGTCCTGTATTAATTGCCACTTTTAACGGTTTGTCACCTTCATCTGGTGAGCAAGCGGTTAAAACCAATGAAGTACAGGCCAAAAGCACCACTAATAATAATTTTCTCATCTTCTCTCCAATAATCGACCATGTCACTCTTATTATTTATAACTTATTGTTATTATTAAGTTTAATGTTTTTATTATGCTATCAAGGGGACTACTTATACTATATACCAACATATATTTAGACATCTAGACGTTTAGATAGTTATTTATAACGGGAAAGAGTGGAGAGATCAAAATAGATTTACACACAAAACATGAAATATTTTCATGTTGGAAGATGAGATGTATCTATATCTATTTATTAGATAACAAAAAGCGGGAAAAACAATCTGTTATCCCGCTTTAGTTATTCGTTAGATCGCTATTTAATCTAACTTTTTATTCATTATATTAATCAAAATAGCTCGTTAGATTCGCCATTATCCTCAAAGATCCGTGTACCCACTTCACTTTTTGCTTTTTCTGTTGGCTGAGTGCCTTCAATAAAATACTCTTTCATTGATGGTCCATCTCCCGCCAACTTACCGGTATTGCGATCGATTTGAACAGCAACAACGCCTTTTGGCATCGGCATCATTTGTACAGGAACACCTTCTAAAGCAACTTTCATAAAGTCATTCCAAATAGGTTGTGCCGTTTTGGCACCCGCTTCACCACCCGTTGCGGCAGTTCGCCCTAAATTGCGACTACTATCATCAAAACCAATCCATGCAGTCGCCACAATATTAGCACCATATCCAGAGAACCAAGCATCTTTAGAGCTATTGGTCGTTCCTGTCTTACCACCGATATCTTGACGTTTTAAATCTCGCAATGCACGCCATCCTGTACCAGACCATCCCGGCTCACCAACGAGATTGGTTCTTAACGCATCATGCATTAGAAACGCCAGTGGCGTACTTATCACATGAGGAGCATATGGGCTTTCTTTGACTGTTTCAGCAAGAGGTGCTTGCTCTAACTCAATATCAGGCGCCGTTTCTGCCGGTTGCGCTTGCTGAGATTGTGCGACGTTTTCCATATAATCATCAGATAATGCAATAGAGCGCGTAGTATCACCATAAATCACGGGGATATCGGTACATTCAGGACAAGCGACTTTCGGCTCAGCAGTAAAGATCACTTCACCATCAGCATTTTCAATACGCTGAATAAAATATGGCTCAATGAGATACCCACCATTTGCCATTACCGCAAAACCTCGAGCCATTTGCATTGGTGTAAATGAAGGTGAGCCTAAAGCTAATGACTCTGTTCTATCTATATTTTGATTAGGAAAACCAAAACGCAATAGATAATCTGCAGCGTAATCAACCCCCATCGCCCGCATAGCGCGCACCATAACTACGTTTTTAGATTGACCTAAACCTTGACGTAAACGAATAGGCCCTGCGTAAGTAGGTGGTGAGTTTTTAGGGCGCCAATCAGTTCCAGCTCCCGCATCCCAACGACTAATAGGTAAGTCATTTAGTAATGTCGATAATGTTAACCCTTTATCTAATGCTGCCGCATATAAGAAAGGTTTGATATTTGAACCAACTTGACGTAACGATTGAGATACGCGATTAAACTTACTCAATTCAAAATCAAAACCTCCCACCAGCGCAATAATACCGCCATTAAGTGGATCTAATGCGACAAAAGCTGCATTAACCTCAGGAAGCTGTGCTAATAACCAATCGTTTTCACTATTTTGTCGTACCCAAATTTGCTCACCAGCATGTACAACAGCATCAACTTTGCTCGGCGTGGCCCCTTGGGCCGTATCAGAAATAAATTTACGCGCCCAACGAACCGCTTTTAAATCGAGTGTTATTTTATCACCATTTTTTAATACCACCTGAGCTTCTTTAGCATCAGCGGATAACACAACAGCGGGGATTAATGGGCCATAAGTCTGTATACCCTTTAGCTTATCGTTAATGGCTTTATCATCCCAAGGAGTTTGCCCTGCATGCCACAGCACCTCTTGAGCACCGCGATAGCCATGGCGCATATCATAATCAATAACATTATTACGTAACGCTTGTTCAGCGGCTAATTGATCTTTACGGATCACTGTAGTGTAAATTTTATAACCATCCGTATAGGCATTTTCGCCATAGCGCTGATACATCTCCATTCTGACCATTTCAGTCAAATAAGGCGCTGAAAAATCAATTTGTGGGGCGTGATATTTAGCCACAATGGGCTCAGCTTTAGCACTGTCATACTCTTCGCGGGTAATATAGTTCTCTTCCAACATGCGTTGTAACACTAAATTACGGCGTTTTAAGGCACGATCATACGAATAAAGTGGGTTTAGTGTCGAAGGGGCTTTAGGTAAACCTGCAATAACAGCCATCTCACTTAAGCTAAGATCATGCACACTTTTACCAAAGTAAACATATGCAGCAGCACCCACACCATAAGCGCGATTTCCTAGATAAATTTTATTGAGATAAAGTGCCAAGATCTCATCTTTAGTAAGCTCTTTCTCAATACGGATAGCCAAAAAGGCTTCTTTGATTTTACGCATTAATTTCTTCTCAGGTGTTAAGAAGAAATTACGCGCTAATTGTTGCGTGATGGTACTGGCACCTTGCGATGCTTGCCCCGATGTTAACGCAACAACAACAGCACGAGAGATGCCAATAGGGTCAATACCATGATGTTCACGAAAACGCGTATCTTCAGTGGCAATAAAGGCATTAATTAATTGCGGAGGCATCTCCTGCAAGGTAAGAGGCAAACGACGTTTTTCGCCATATTGCGCCATTAACTCTCCGTCTGCGCTAAAGACCTGCATAGGAGTTTGTAAACGAACATCTTTTAATGTCGCGACATCGGGTAGTTGAGGCTCGACATATTTATACATGCCATATATCGAGGCTGCTCCCAAAATTATGCAAGCAAAAACGAAGATGAAAAAATATTTTAAGAACTTCACCTTAAATTTCCCATGTAATGTGAATTGGGCAGTTTATAAACAAACAGTGCGTAGTATAAAGGTAACGCCTCTTGGAAAATAGGCTATTACACATTCAATAGATATGGATATCATTTATGAAAACAGATAATTATCAGATTGGTATTGAAATTAATATCAATCATATCAATGCCGTTTTAGTATTTCAGCAAAATAAGCAATGGAAGATCAATGCATTTTGGCAATTCCCTTTACCTCTTAATGATAATATAGATGATATAAATTTAAGAACTATCTTAAAACGATGGCAACAATCTCTACCGCCAATCAACCGTGTTGCACTGGCATTACCCGATACAGTGGCAAGTTATCATACCATTGCCTTATCTAACCTGATTTCCCTGACACCTGCAGCCTATTATCGATTAGCGCAACTCCGAGCCACTTCTCATCAACAAGTCACCAAACAAGCGGTACAATTCGATTATCGGCAACATAACCAACATCTCGCCATCCATTTACATAACAAGACACTGATAGAGACTTATATTGCCTTATTCGCCAAAATAAACTTAACCATCACTGCGATTGATATTCCAGCTTGTGCGTTGCGTTATGTTGCCACACATCTCAACATATCGCCTCATAGCATATTAATTTTTTGTCAAAATAATCAAATGCTTTGGGTTTGTGCAGATAAAGAGATGCCCCATTACGGTACTCTTTCTTATCAAGACCACCAAGAGCAAGAAAAACAATTACAGCAATTACTCATCAAGCATCATTGGCCACAGGAGCAATGTTATTTCTCAGGTGACAATGCAGAATACTTTCGCCAACAAATGCCTATTTGGCCAACCCAAAAAGAGCGGCTATTTATGTCTATACCGCCCAAAAAGACGCTACCTCTAATTGCCATTGGTTTAGCTTTGCGTCCTTGGGAGACAGCATGTATCAAATAAATTTTCTTCCTTGGCGTCAAGCCTTATATCGACATCAAGCACAACGGTGGCTTTATTGGAGCATGATACTCGTTGTTATTACATTCAGTGCTTGTGGTTACTACGCTTATTATTTAGTACAACAAGTAAAAACACTCTCACTTTTACAATCACAATATCAAAAACGTGAGTACTCACTACAAAAGCAATATCACAATGACCAACATGAACAGAAAATCACCCGCTTATATCAACAGCGTTATTGGCATTATTATCAACATTGGCTTCACTATTTAAGTTACCTCGCTTTCTTTCAAGCACTAGAAACACTGCTCCCTATGGAAGGTTATATCGTGCAGTTTTCTGAAAATGATGCAACATTTTCGCTTCAAGTGAGGCTCCCTTGTGCGCAAACACTTACTTTTATATCTAAAGTTAACCAACACCCCAGCCTAACATCATTAACACTCTCCTCTTTTCAACAGAGCAAACAAGATCCCCGTTACAGCGAAATAAGGTTTTCTGGTAAGTGGCAGAGTTGGCAATATCAAGTATCTCAACATAGACATAGCGAACAGGATGTCGATAACAATGAAAATAAAGACTAATTGGGTAATTTATTTCGCCCTTTTACCTTTTTGGCAAAAGGCACTCTTAAGTTTAGCCCCTTCTATAATAGTGAGTTTGTTATGTTATCTATTCAGCTTTTCGGGCTATCAGCAGGACATAACCGCGCAACAACAGCTTATTAGCCAACACCAAACGCAGATACAACAACTGCAGTCGATATTGCATTCGTCTCCTGCTATAGCCTTATTAAAAGCGTTACAACATGACTATAAACTTCCACCACAAACAGGCTCAGCCTATCAGCGTTTACAACAGATAATCGATAACCATCACTTGATACCTCATAGTTGGCAACATAGTGTCGATAATAGTTTTAAGCTACGTTTTTCACTCTCTTACTCACAATTACTAACGTTATTAGCGCATCTACATCAAGCAGGTTGCGCTCTTTCTGCACTGCTCATTTCGCCTATCCCCCCTGATTTACTCTCAGTTGAATTGAATTTAGTCGACATAACGACACCAAATGTTCTAGCGCCTTTGAAGTCAGAGTGAAATATTATGAAAAGCGTCTTTTTTTATTTGCTGTTACTACTATCTATCTTGTGCTTTGCTGGTTTTGCTCAATCCAGAGATCCTTTTTATCCAGAACAACCTATTGATAGTAATAACACTCACCATTTCATTGATAAAACAGATAATAGTGAAACTCTTCAACACCAAAACAGCACATTACACCATCGTATCTACCCATTACAGTATGCTGATGTAACCACCGTGGCACAGCAGTTAACGAACTATGGAATTTCATTACTCAGTGATCATGGACGAATAGCCATAGATAAAGATTCAAATAGCTTATCCATTATTGATACAGAAAAAGCACATACTGAAATTTCTGATTGGTTAAAAATTAAAGAAACACCACAGCAACAGGTGCATATTACCGCACATATCATCAGTAGCAGTCAGGATGCGTTAAATGAGTTAGGAACGCAGTGGGGATTACTCAATATGAAATCGACAAATTTAGAAGGTACATCAAACAATACTACAACACCCCATAACATAGCATCAGCACCGCTCACAGCACCTTCTCTTGCCGCATTGGCACTGCATCAAAAAACAAAAAACCCCTTACATTACATAGCCTTTAATATCGCCAGAATTAATAGTCGCCTTTTAGAATTAGAACTAAGCGCCTTAGAACAAGAGAAACAACTCGCCATCATTGCCAGTCCTCGATTAACGGCTGCACATGAAAAAACGGCATCTATCAAGCAAGGAACCGAAATTCCCTATGTCAGCAGAGATAACGACACCATCCGAGTTGAATTTAAAGAGGCTGTTTTGGGGATGGAGGTAACGCCGATCATTCAAAGAAGCAATAAAATTAGATTGCTATTAAAAATTAGTCAAAACACACCAGGTATTGCCTTAGTACAAGGAGGTAGTGAACACCTTTCAATAGATAAACAAGAAATAATGACAGAAGTTACTATTCATGATGGTGAGACTCTGATGTTAGGAGGAATATTTCAACAAAAGCAGCAACAGCATGCAGCAAAAATTCCTTTTTTATCTTCACTGCCATTACTAGGGATACTTTTTAGCCATAAGCGTGACCAACATAGTCGTCATGAATTGGTTATTTTTATTACACCCAAATTAATCTAATTTTCTTAGTATGATTTATTTTTTTATTATAATACAAACAATTACCTTATTTCTGCCAAGATAAAACTGTAAGTTATTCATTGTTTTTTCTTATAATCTCTATTTATAGATTTGACGCTGAGGACGATTTAGCTTACAAGGGTTAGCTAATTGAGTGGGCCTGAAACATCACAACGATAATACGGATACATTTTATGCACTTCCTCTTTCTTGGAGGTAGGGCTTTTTATATGTAATATTGATCAACTGATGACAGAAAAGACAAAGTGATCAGATGCGGTTTTCCGGCTAAATTGTGTTAGAATCTCCGCATTGCCAACAAAGATAATATAATTTTTATAGGTCATATCTTGTTATGTACTGTAGGCAAAGGGATTTTTATCCTGTGTTGTCGCTTGCGACAACACGTGGTTATTTAATAGCGTTCTACTGAAAAAACTCAGTTTTAATATGAGAGTAGATACACACGTTATCAGGCGTGAATGAAATAAACACTCATAAATTTCAGTTTAGGTCCCGTCGCTGAATGAATTTGGCGGGGCGGGTTATCATTAACGAATATCTTAGTAATACCAAAAACATGGCAGAGAAACGTAATATCTTTCTGGTTGGGCCTATGGGTGCCGGCAAAAGCACTATTGGTCGTCAGTTAGCTCAACAACTTAGTATGGAATTTTATGATTCCGATCAGGAAATTGAGCGACGTACAGGTGCAGATGTAGGTTGGGTATTTGATGTAGAAGGCGAAGAAGGCTTCCGTCAACGTGAAGAAAAAATAATCAACGAACTTACTGAAAAGCAAGGCATTGTACTAGCAACAGGTGGTGGTTCGGTGAAATCAAGAGAAACCCGTAACCGACTATCAGCACGCGGTGTTGTTGTTTATTTAGAAACCAACATTGAAAAACAACTTGCTCGTACTCAGCGAGATAAAAAACGTCCTTTATTGCAAGGTGTTGAACCCGTACGTGATGTACTGGAAACCCTCGCAGAAGAACGTAATCCTCTTTACGAAGAGATTGCTGATATCACCATTCATACTGATGATCAGAGTGCAAAAATCGTTGCAAATCAAATTATTGAATTATTAGAGAAAAACTAATAAATTCTTTAGATGAGATGAAAGTAAAGACTACTTGAAGAAGGCCGTTGCTATGGAAAAAATCACTGTGACTTTAGGTGAAAGAAGCTATCCCATTACCATTGCTTCTGGCCTTTTTCACCAGCCTGAAACCTTTTTACCTTTAAAAAAAGGGCAACAAGTGATGATTGTCACAAATGTGACACTTGCGCCGCTCTATCTAGACAAGGTAACAAACACCTTAGAACAACAAGGTGTTTTGGTTGATAGCGTGATTTTACCTGATGGGGAACAGTATAAATCCCTGACGGTAATGAATGATGTCTTTACTGCATTATTAGAAAAAAATCACAATCGAGATACAACACTGCTTGCACTAGGGGGTGGTGTTATTGGTGACTTAACAGGCTTTGCGGCTGCAAGTTATCAACGTGGTGTACGTTTTATTCAAGTTCCTACTACGTTATTATCACAGGTCGATTCTTCTGTCGGTGGAAAAACAGCAGTTAACCATCCACTGGGTAAGAATATGATTGGTGCTTTCTATCAGCCTGCATCTGTTGTTATCGATCTCGATTGTCTTGCAACGCTTCCTCCTCGTGAGTTGTCATCAGGCTTAGCGGAGGTGATTAAATATGGCATTATTTTAGATAAAGACTTCTTTATCTGGCTTGAAAACAATATTGATAAACTGATAGCGCTTGAACCTAAAGCCATGGCTTACTGTATTCGCCGTTGCTGTGAACTTAAGGCACAAGTAGTCGCAGCAGACGAAAAAGAGACGAGTGGTCTACGAGCTTTACTTAATTTAGGTCATACTTATGGTCACGCAATTGAAGCACATATGGGATATGGTGTGTGGCTACATGGTGAAGCTGTCGCTGCGGGTATGGTTATGGCGGCTAAAACCGCACAAGATTTGGGTCAATTTACTCAGGCAGAAACTCAGCGAGTGATCCAATTACTTAAAAAAGCAAATCTTCCCGTCAATGGCCCTGATGAGATGCAACCTGAAGACTATTTACCTCATATGATGCGAGATAAAAAAGTTTCCGCGGGTAAATTGCACCTTGTATTACCAAAAGGTATCGGTCAATCAGAACTACGTGCGGATATCTCTCGCGAACAAGTGTATAAAGCGATAACATCATGCATTAATGCAAATTAAGCATACCATCACCTAACGAGAGATAAACTGGAAAGTCTATTTAAGGAAAATTCTGGTTAATAATCTCAAATGTGACGTTTCAGAAAAAGCGTTTCATCCTTATACTAGAGGTAATGGCTAACTTTCGCTTTTTGACGCTCTGACGGAGGGCATAATGGACGAGTTCAAACCTGAAAATGAAATTAAGAGTGGCGATAACTCACTCAAACCTGATACTTCGGATAGACCCGAACGTCGCACTAATCGACCTCGTAATAACCCATTAAAAAATGCTCGTTTCTCTGTATCCCGTCAACAGATGATGATAGGTGTTGGGGTACTGGTTCTCATTCTTTTAATTATTGCGATAAGCTCTGCGCTGAAATCACCAGACAGTGATAAAGAAACAACAGCCTCAACAACAGGAACAGAAAAGAATATTGAACTGTCTCAGCCTTCAGTAACATCAACAAACAATCAAACATCCACACCTCAGGAGCTGACGGGCCAACAAATACAGCAGCCTACAACGCAGCCATCTCAAAATCTCCCCCCAATGATTGACTCTCAAGGTCAACGTGTTGAGATCCCAGGAGATATTGTTGATTCACTCAATCAACAACAAGCAGGTGTTAACCAAGCTGTTAATCAACAACAGCAAAATACACAAAACCAACCGACAACGCCACAAACTCCGGTGACCAAACCGCAACCGGCACCAACGCAAAAACCTGAGGTCAAACCTACACCGACCAAGCCGGTAACACCTCCTGCAACCACACAGACTAAGCCTGTGGCAAAACCAACCACAAAACCCGTTGCATCAGGAGCCTTATCAGCAAATAACCTAGCAGCCATTCCTGCAACAAATTATACTTTGCAGTTAAGTGGTGCGAGTCGCCAAGATACGTTAGAAGCTTTCGCTAAAAAAAATCTTAATGGAAACTACGCTATTTATAAAACCCAGCGTAATGGTAATCCTTGGTATGTACTCATCTATGGTAACTATCGTAATATAAGCGAAGCAAAACAGGCCGTGGCTTCATTACCGGCGGCTGTGCAAGCTAAAAAACCTTGGGTTAGACCTATGAAACATGTTCATCAGGATCTAAAAAAATAAGTTAACGATGTTCACCGCTGATATGCTGTCTGAAACAGAGTACAATCGGCGACTCTGAAACGATTGAGAAATTTGGACGGCATGAAAAAAAAACGCGCATTCCTAAAATGGGCTGGTGGTAAATACCCTTTGGTAGATGACATTAAGCGTCATCTACCTCAAGGTAACTGTTTAATTGAACCTTTTATGGGTGCTGGCTCTGTATTTTTAAATACAGAATATGATTCATATATTCTTGCCGATATAAATAGCGATCTCATCCATCTCTATAATACGGTAAAACTGTATCCTGAAAAATTTATGAAGGATGCTCAACTATTATTCACTCCCCAGATGAATAATGCAGAAGAGTTTTATCAACTACGACAAGACTTTAATCAATCAACAGATCCATACCAACGCAGTGTGCTTTTTCTCTACTTAAACCGTCATTGCTACAATGGATTATGCCGTTACAACTCCAAAGGTGAATATAATGTTCCTTTTGGTCGCTACAAAAAACCTTATTTTCCAGAAGACGAATTGATTTGGTTTTCAGAAAAAGCGCAAAAAGCCTTATTTGTCTGCCAAAGCTATTCATCAACCATGACAAATGCCACCAAAGGTTCTGTTGTATACTGTGATCCACCTTATGCACCGTTATCACCGACGGCAAATTTTACCTCATACCATACAAATAGCTTTAGTTTCCAAGAACAACAGCATCTAGCTCAACTTGCCTCAATGTTGGCTTACGAGAGACAGATACCCGTGTTAATATCAAATCATGAAACTGCGTTAACAAAAGAGTGGTATGTAGACGCGAAAGAGCTACATAGTGTGAAAGTCAGAAGAACAATTAGTAGCAACACACTAGGTCGTAGCAAAGTGAACGAATTACTAGCCTTATATAAATAATCGTTAACACTTCCCGACAATGGGAGTGTTGTCAGGAGAACGCGATGAAAGATTTTCTGATTGCCCCTTCTATTTTATCTGCAGATTTCGCCCGCCTTGGTGAAGATACGGAGAAAGTGCTCGCTGCAGGTGCTGATGTGGTTCATTTTGATGTAATGGATAATCACTATGTCCCTAACTTAACGTTCGGTGCACCAATTTGTAAAGCGCTACGCAACTACGGGATCACAGCACCTATTGATGTCCACTTAATGGTAAAACCGGTTGATCGTATTATTCCTGATTTTGCACAAGCAGGAGCAACCTATATTTCATTTCATGCCGAAGCCAGTGAGCATGTTGATCGCACTATTCAATTAATCAAAGATTGTGGCTGTAAAGCAGGTTTAGTCCTTAATCCTGCCACGCCTCTCAACTATCTCGATTATGTAATGGATAAATTAGATCTTATTCTTCTGATGTCAGTAAACCCTGGCTTCGGTGGTCAATCATTTATACCAAAGACACTCGATAAATTACGTCAAGTTCGCAAGATGATTGATGATGGTGGCTATGACATTCGTTTAGAAATTGATGGCGGTGTCAAAGTTGATAATATTGCCGAAATTGCTCAAGCAGGTGCGGATATGTTTGTTGCTGGCTCTGCTATTTTCAATCAGCCAGATTATAAACAGGTTATCGACAATATGCGCCGAGAATTAGATAAGGTATCGAAATGACAGAAAAAAAACTCAAAGGTATTCGTGCTATCGCTTTTGATCTTGATGGTACACTAACTGACAGCGCTGTTGGGCTAACAGAAGCCACAAACTATGCACTAAAAGCAAAAGGCTTCCCAACAGTGGATAAACACCATGTCACCATTTGGGTTGGTAATGGTGTTGATATGCTATTAAAGCGCGCCCTACACCATTGTGGAGTTAAAGATGTCACCGATACTTTATTAAAAGAGGTACGTGATCTCTTTGATGAGTGCTATGCAAACTCTGTCAAAACAGGAAGCAATCTATTTCCACACGTTAAAGAGACACTAGAAAAACTTGCTTCGTATTCTCTCTCCTTAGGCATAGTGACGAATAAACCTACTCCTTTTATCCAACCACTGTTAAAGCAATTAGGTATAGACAACGACTTCTCATTGGTGCTTGGTGGTGATGATGTAAAACAAAAAAAACCCCATCCAGCGCCATTATATTTAACAATGGGCACGTTTGGTGTTAAAAAAGAAGAGCTTCTTTTTGTCGGAGATTCCCGTAACGATATTATCGCCGCTCAAGCAGCACAGTGCCCTTGTGTGGGGTTAACTTATGGTTATAACTACGGTGAACCCATTGCAGATAGCAAACCCGATTTTATACTCGACGATTTTGCTGATTTGCTCTCTATCCTTGATATTACGTCAATGACAACAGTGGAACAGAACTAACATGACGACTTCAGTAGAAAAAAAGGCTCAAAAGCCTATTGTATTCAGTGGTGCACAACCTTCTGGTGAGTTAACTATCGGGAACTATATGGGAGCACTACGTCAGTGGGTACAAATGCAAGATGACTACGATTGCATTTACTGTATCGTTGACCAACATGCCATCACTGTACGCCAAGATCCTACCGAACTGCGAAAAAGAACCTTAGATACACTGGCTCTTTATCTCGCTTGTGGCATTGATCCTGAAAAAAGCACAATTTTTGTACAATCTCATGTTCCACAACATGCACAATTAGGCTGGGCGCTAAACTGCTACACCTACTTTGGTGAATTAAGCCGTATGACCCAATTTAAAGATAAATCAGCTCGTCATGCTGAAAATATCAATGCGGGATTATTTGATTATCCCGTCTTAATGGCAGCTGATATCCTCCTTTATCAAACCAACCAAGTACCGGTTGGTATTGACCAAAAACAACATCTTGAATTAAGCCGTGATATTGCCCAACGCTTTAATGCCATCTATGGTGACATTTTCACCGTACCCGATCCTTTTATTCCAAAAGGTGGCGCACGCGTGATGGCACTACAAGATCCCACTAAGAAAATGTCTAAATCTGATGATAACCGCAATAATGTTATCGCTTTACTTGAAGATCCCAAAGCGGCGGCGAAAAAAATAAAACGTGCTGTTACAGACTCAGAAGAGCCACCTCGCGTTGCGTATGATCTAGAAAACAAAGCCGGTGTCTCTAACTTATTAGATATTTTAGCGGGTGTGACAGGTAAAACTATCCCTGAACTCGAAGCTGAATTTGAAGGCAAAATGTACGGTCATCTAAAAGGCGCGGTTGCTGAGGCTGTATCAGATATGCTGACAAATATTCAAGAACGCTTTAACACCTTCCGTAATGATGAAGCACTATTAAATAAAATCATGAAAGAAGGTGCCGATAAGGCGAAAGCGCGCGCTCAAACAACCTTAGATAAGGTTTATGAGGCTATTGGGTTTATTGCTCACCCATAATCATTATTATAGGCCAGATAACTGCTGGCCTATTTTCTGACTATTTCTTAAATAGCCTTCTATCAAAACTTTCAATAGTTTGTTTTTGCAATCTTAACTGCATGGTTTTACACCAACTAGCGGATAGTCCTGCCGCTGCTAATAAGCGACGATACGACTCCTCATCAAATGGCATATGAAAAGCAATAGCAATTGCTTCTTTGACCGAGATATCGCTATTTCTTGAGCGTAGAACCAAAGGATGATGACAGCCTACTTCGCCGGGACTTATCACGCGATATAACCAGCCACAAAAACCGCTATCTTGCATCAGTTGTGAAAAATCGCTGATATCAGTCACCGTGTTTAACTTATAACAAGGTGAACGAGGCTGGGTCACTTGAATTAAAGCGTCACCCCATTGATATATATCACCAATAAAAACATTCTCTTCTGTCAGACCGGTAGTCGAAATATTTTCACCAAACGCAGGAGCATTAAATAAGTCAGCCAGTTGAGGAAATTGCTCAGACCAGTAATGATAATGTTCTTGAGGATAATGGCACAAAGCGCGATCAGGCCCACCATGAAACCCTTTTTCTGCTTGCTCATCACCTGCTAAGCCCAGTGATGTTAGTTTAATATGCCCATCCACCAGCCTTTTGGTGATCGCACTGGTAAATCCATTTGCAGTCGTCGTGATATTGCCAATAAAAACACTGGGGAAATAGCGCATAACTCATTACCTCAATGAAAAAAAGTCCTTTTATAATAAAGAGAGCAGGCTAAATAAACAATGCCGACAATAATTGTCGGCATTGATAAATAGAGAGAAAAGAGAATGATAGCGATATTATGCTTTGCTCTGATAGCGTTTTTGCGCCTCATCCCAGTTAACTACAGACCAGAATGCTTTGATATAATCAGGACGACGGTTTTGATATTTCAAGTAATACGCATGTTCCCATACATCTAAGCCAATAATTGGATAGCCAGATGCACCTGCTAACTCTTCACCCATTAATGGGCTATCTTGGTTTGCGGTAGAAACAACAGCTAATTTTCCATCATCTTTTAATACTAACCATGCCCAACCTGAGCCAAAACGGCTAGCTGCGGCTTTTTCAAACAACTCTTTAAATGTATCAACACTACCAAAATCACGTTCAATGGCATCTTTTAATGAACCATGTAATTGAGTGCCTAGCTTTAATCCTTTCCAGAAGAAAGTATGGTTAGAATGACCACCCGCATTGTTACGTACAAAGGTACGTTGATCAGCAGGTACTTTATGTAAATTCTTAACGAGTTCATCAATTTCTAAACCCGCTAATTCAGGCAGTTTTTCTAACGCAGTATTAGTATTGTTCACATAAGTTTGATGATGCTTAGTATGGTGAATTTCCATTGTGCGCTCATCAAAATGAGGTTCTAGCGCATCATAAGCATAAGGGAGTGCAGGTAATGTATAGCTCATATTAATCTCCAGTGCTGTTTTATATTCGATCACGCCATGTGATTTATCTCTTTATTATAGTGAAAAAAATGTTAATGAAAATCATTATCATATCCATATTATCTTTGTGGTTTTTTTATCCAACCCAGTGACATCAATTTTCACAGTATTTTATTTTAAATAAAAAGCTTATCATTGGTTTAATATTTCATAAAATACCCAAAAGGTAGATAAATTACACATAACAACCTTTAGCACTAATTGATCACGCCATGAAAAGCATTTCCATTATTTCGTGATCTTCTGCGCAAAAAAGAAACAATGTCTCTTTACCCTCTTTTGTTAACGACTTTTTGACATAGTATTAACAACAGTAAGGAGAACAATTATGACAAAAATAAACCAGCATCACATTCCTGCAAACATTGCAGAGCACGCCCTGATTAATAAAGAGCAATACCAAAAAGATTATGCATTATCCATCGAAAACCCTGAGGCCTTTTGGGCAGATAAAGGGAAAATTGTTGATTGGATAACCCCCTATACTATCGTGAAAAATACCTCCTTTGATCCAGGCCATGTCCGTATTCGCTGGTTTGAAGATGGGCAACTTAACATTAGCCAAAACTGTCTTGATCGCCATTTAGAAAAACGCGCGGATCAAGTTGCTATTATTTGGGAAGGTGATTCCCCTAATGAATCGAAAAGCATTACCTATCGCCAACTTCATCAAGATGTTTGTCAATTCGCCAATGTATTAAAAAAACTAGGTATCAAAAAAGGCGATGTAGTGGCTATTTATATGCCAATGGTTCCTGAAGCAGCTGTTGCGATGTTAGCTTGTACTCGTATTGGGGCTATTCATTCTGTTATTTTTGGTGGTTTCTCACCAGAAGCAGTGGCAGGGCGCATTATTGACTCTAAAGCAAAATTAGTGATCACCGCAGATGAAGGCTTACGTGCTGGTAGAGCAATACCCTTAAAGAAAAATGTTGATGATGCCCTCACTCATGTGGATATCCCGCCTATTGAACATGTTGTGGTCTTACGTCGAACAGGGCAAACAGAACAATGGATTGAAGGACGCGATTTATGGTGGGATGAAATTGTTCAAGGCGTCAGTACAGAATGTGATGTGGAAGTCATGAACGCAGAAGATCCACTCTTTATTCTCTACACATCAGGCTCTACGGGGAAACCCAAAGGCGTGTTGCACACCACTGGCGGTTATCTTGTTTATGCCTCAATGACCTTTAAATACACCTTTGACTATCATGATGGTGAGATTTATTGGTGTACAGCGGATGTCGGTTGGGTAACTGGCCATAGCTACTTGTTATATGGCCCGCTATCAAATGGTGCCACAACAGTGATGTTTGAGGGAGTCCCCAATTACCCCTCAGTCAATCGTATGGCCCAGATTGTTGATAAACACCAAGTTAATATTCTCTATACCGCACCTACTGCGATCCGCGCATTAATGGCGGAAGGAGACAAAGCCATTGAAGGTACGCAACGAACCTCTTTACGCATTTTAGGCTCAGTAGGAGAGCCTATTAACCCAGAAGCTTGGGAATGGTTTTATCAAAAAATGGGACGTAGCCAATGCCCTATTGTTGATACATGGTGGCAAACAGAAACAGGAGGTTTCATGATAACCCCATTGCCGGGAGCAATGGATCTAAAACCAGGCTCAGCGACTCGTCCATTCTTTGGTGTACAACCTGCAATTGTTGACAATATGGGGGAAATACAAGACGGTGCTTGTGAAGGTAATTTGGTGATCGTAGATTCATGGCCGGGCCAAGCAAGAACATTATTTGGCGATCATGACCGTTTTGAACAGACTTACTTTTCGACCTTTAAAGGCATGTACTTTTCAGGTGACGGTGCCCGTCGTGATGAGGACGGTGATTATTGGATAACAGGCCGTGTTGATGATGTTTTAAATATCTCTGGTCACCGTTTAGGTACCGCCGAAATTGAATCCGCACTTGTCGCCCATCCTAAAATTGCAGAAGCGGCTGTTGTTGGTATTCCCCATAATATAAAAGGACAAGCTATTTATGCTTATGTCACGCTAAATCATGGTGAAGAACCTACGGCAGAGCTTTATACAGAAGTGCGCAATTGGGTACGTAAAGAGATAGGCCCAATAGCAACACCAGATATCCTTCATTGGACAGATGCCTTACCTAAAACACGCTCTGGGAAAATTATGCGTCGTATCTTGCGTAAAATTGCCTCTGGCGACACAACTAACCTTGGAGATACCTCAACACTCGCCGATCCAGGCGTTGTAGAAAAACTGTTAGAAGAAAAACAGTCTCTATCACTGACCATTTAAAGTGCTAGTGCTCAAATAATACAGCAGTCAATAAAACCGGAATACTACTATGCAAAGGCATTTTATGCCTTTGCAGGGCTCTCTTATCACAAATTCATGACATGCGGGGATAAACACCTCTAAATCATGTAATAAACCAAATAATTATTTTGAGGAGAACTCTGATGAATCCCAATATTTATCAAGAGATAGAAAATAACCCTCGCTTTAAAGAACTGGTTAAAAAACGTAGTCGTTTCTCATGGGGACTTTCGATTATTACACTTGTTATGTATGTCTCATTTATATTGCTGATTGCTTTTTATCCACAATGGTTAGGTACACCGCTCTATGAAGGCAGTTACATTACACGAGGTATTCCTATCGGTATTGGCTTAATTATCGCCTCTTTTCTACTAACAGGGATTTACGTTATTAGAGCAAATACAGAGTTTGACAAATTAACGGCAGAAATTCTTGGTGAGGTAGAAAAATGAAAAATAAACACTACGCCATATCACTATTAACGTTATTATCCCCCAATGTATTAGCCGCAGCGATAACAGAAGGGGGTGAAAAACAGCCAATTAACTTCCAAGCCATTATCATGTTTCTGATCTTTGTTGGCTTAACACTGTATATTACTTACTGGGCCTCTAAACGAACTCGATCACGGTCTGATTATTACACTGCAGGTGGCAAAATTACTGGATTTCAAAATGGTATGGCTATCGCCGGTGATTTTATGTCTGCCGCCTCCTTTTTAGGAATTTCAGCGTTAGTATACACTTCTGGCTATGATGGACTTATCTACTCTATTGGCTTTTTAATCGGCTGGCCAATCATTCTATTTATTATCGCTGAACGTTTGCGTAATTTAGGACGCTATACTTTTGCTGATGTTGTCTCTTACCGTTTAAGTCCAAAGCCCATTAGAACACTTTCTGCAATAGGTTCATTAGTTGTTGTTGCCCTCTATCTTATTGCTCAAATGGTAGGGGCGGGTAAATTAATCGAGCTACTTTTTGGCTTAAACTACCATATTGCGGTGATCTTAGTCGGTATTTTAATGGTTCTTTATGTCCTTTTTGGCGGCATGTTAGCCACCACTTGGGTACAAATAATCAAAGCCATTTTATTACTCGCCGGTGCAACTTTTATGGCGGTCATGGTAATGAAAGCGGCAGACTTTAACTTCAATACCTTGTTTAAAGAAGCTGTTAACGTCCATCAAAAAGGCTTTTCTATCATGAGTCCAGGAGGGTTAGTTTCTGATCCTATCTCTGCATTATCCTTAGGTCTTGCCTTAATGTTTGGTACCGCAGGACTTCCCCACATTATCATGCGCTTTTTTACCGTTAGCGATGCAAAAGAGGCTCGTAAAAGTGTTTTCTATGCGACAGGTTTTATCGGTTATTTCTATATTCTTACTTTTATTATTGGTTTCGGGGCTATCTTACTCGTTAGCCCTAATCCTCTGTTCAAAGATGCCGCTGGTGCTTTAATTGGTGGCACCAATATGGCCGCTGTTCATTTAGCGGATGCTGTTGGTGGTAATTTCTTCCTTGGTTTTATTTCTGCAGTCGCTTTTGCCACTATTTTAGCCGTTGTTGCAGGATTAACTTTAGCAGGTGCATCTGCCGTTTCTCATGATTTATACGCCAATGTAATTAAAAATGGCCAAGCAGATGAGCGACAAGAGCTAAAAGTTTCGAAAATAACGGTTGTTATTCTCGGCATTGTCGCCATTGGTTTAGGTATTTTATTTGAGAAACAGAATATTGCCTTTATGGTCGGTTTAGCTTTCTCTATCGCTGCAAGTTGTAATTTCCCTATTATCTTACTCTCTATGTATTGGAAGGGATTAACAACACGTGGGGCTGTAATTGGTGGCTGGTCTGGCTTAATTGTTGCCGTTACCTTAATGATCTTAGGTCCCACGATCTGGGTGAGTATTCTTGGTCATGATACACCTATTTATCCTTACGAGTACCCTGCTCTTTTCTCTATGATCATTGCCTTTATCGTTTCATGGTTATTCTCCATTACCGATAATTCTTCTCTGGCAACTCAAGAGCGTATGAAATTTGAAGCTCAGTTTATTCGCTCACAAATAGGTATTGGTGCAGAGCAAGGTAAACCTCATTAAACATCTGTAAAATAGTTTTTTATTCTTAAAGTGCCAACAATGTTGGCACTTTTTTTTACTCTTTACTTAATTAAATTAATATCGGTTTAAAAATACATATCTATACGATATTTTAAATTACTATTGACTAATGTGATTTAAGTTTAAGTCTATAGGAAAATTTCAAGCAAGATCAATTAATTAAAAGTGTAAATATAACTATAAGTAACAGTATAATAAGTCAATAAAAGATAAGATAAGTACTGAAATAGCAGTTTCAGACTCATTTTAGCTAAACAAGACTTGTATTATGAAATGCTAAATGGTTAACTTTTTATTCTATATGGAAAAAGGTGATAATGATAAAAGCATGTCTCAAGTAATAAACTTTTCTCTTTTATTTATTTTATCTATAGTACCTGCACTATTAGCGGGTTCAACCCTGCATATTGAACAAAAGTTCTCTATGGTGATTATCGGTTGGCTCCTGATGTTACTCTGTGGCGGTATCTATCGGTTTACTATAGGAAAAGTGATTACTTTTATTGTTGCTGCTTTATGGTCTTTAAACCTCTCCATCTCACTGTTTTTTTATCGTGAACATGATATTCCCTTTTCATCATCAATAGCAGAAACTTTCATTAATACTAATGGAAGTGAAACTGTTGGTATGCTCTCTTATAATAAATATTATGTACTCTTTTATATTGTTATATTTACCTGTTTTTTCTATTTAATACATATTAGCGCCCGTTATTTAAATAACAAAACTAATAAAAGATGTTTAATTGCTATTTTTATATTAATAATTCTTATTTCTCTATACAAAAACTTAGCAATAAGATCAGAGAATAAAACCCAATTACTTGCTGAGTATTATCTACTTAATACCCCTTTTTACAATGCAGCAGCTTTAGTGCGGACTTTCCACGAAAATAGACAAATCAAAAAGATCACATCAGAAAAAGTTAATTTTAACTATGATAAAGTGGATCAAAAAACAGAAATTTATATTCTTTTGATTGGTGAATCAGTACGACGTGATCATTTAGGAATTTATGGGTATCCGTACGATACTACCCCTAATTTAGAGAAAGAAAAAAATAATATTTTATTATTTAAGCAAGCTTATTCTCCAGCGCCTGTGACCATATTATCAGTACCCATATCCCTTTCTAATATCAACCTAACAGAGTTATATGATAAGAAACACTACGCTGATAATATCATTTCTCTTGCCAATCATGCTGGCTTCAAAACATATTGGTTAAGTAACCAAGGTAAAGGAAATCCAAAAACGAGTGTGATTTCTGTGATTGCCAATATGGCCCAACATAAAAAATGGAATGAATTTATTGGCTATGATGAAGAATTATTGCCATTTTTAGATAATGCGCTTAATGACAACTCATCAAATAAAAAGCTCATTGTCCTACATACTTATGGTAGCCATGAGCCGGCATGTAATCGTTTTCCTAGCACTTACCTTAAAGCCTTTACCCAACAAGAAGATGATAACTGCTACGATAGCTCTATCGCTTATACTGACAAGCTTATCAGCCAAATTATTGAAAAAATACAAGATAAACCCGCATCTATACTCTATTTTTCAGATCACGCATTACAACGATTAGATAAAAATAGAGAAGTACGTTATCACCATGGCGTGAACAGTCCTCGCCAAGAAGCTTATAATATACCGCTCTTTATTTGGTATAGCGCATCTGCAACGCGACCAAATATCAATGAAGAAAATTTAAATAAACCTTTTTCTACCGCAGATAATTATTGGCTATTAAGCCAATGGCTAGGTATTGAACATAACTCAGCGAAAAAATGTTACTCACCTTTAAGCGAATGCTATCAAACAAAAACGTCAATGATGGTCATCGATGGTAATAAGAAGTTATTAAACTACGCACTATTAGAATCAGAAGAACAAGCGCCTCAATAAAGAGGCGCATGACTTAATTTAACAATCTTCAATAATCACATAAATCGCATTTAAAGAGCCATGAACACCAACAACTTTAATTAATTCAATATCTGATGTGCAACTAGGACCACTAATAATATTAATACAAGAAGGCATTCTTATATTTTTTAATGCCATTTGATGTAATCTTTCTGCTAACTGAGCAACTCGAGGTAAAATCGTACTGCGTTTTAGTACAAAAATCGTGGTTTCAGGGATCAATCCAACACTTCTTCCTTTGTCAGCCCCAGAAAATAAAACAACACCACCAGATTCTGCAAGTCCATATTCAGCAAATACAATTCCGACTTTTGCCTCTTTTACCCGTTCAATATTTTTTTTACCCTCAGTATGATCCCAAATATTGGCATGACAGTGTTCTGATAAATAATCAATCACACCACTTTCCTGTAATCGTGGATCACCCGTTAATATCACTGGTAAACCATACTGTTCACAAAGAGTCTCTAAATGCTTAGGTAAAGATGACAATGTTGTCGTTTCATAAGTACTTCCTGCTAACTGAGCTGTATTGAGAAAATATTGATAAAGTTCATCATCAGAAAGCTCCGTTAATCGTTGTTCTGGATATAAATTTACTGGTTCAGGTACAGCTTCAGGTTGCGTTTTTAATGGCCTACCTAATTGAGAAGCAAGATTTGATAAAAAGCGTTCTTTATTGTTATCCATCTCTTATTTCTCCTCTTTTTGGTGTTTTTTAAACCAACTACGAAAACTTTCACCATCACCTTCAGGTAAATTCCTCGCCTCTGTCCATGCTTTTATTGCACCGATATTTAATGGCGCTTTACCTTCTTTAATAAACCATTTTGTAGCATGTGCTCCCATATTCATCCCAACTTTCCATAACATAGGATGACGGTTCACATAATTGAATACTCGAGTAATATTACGTTCGGTTGTTGGTGTTATACCTTGCTCTACCATGACTTCACGATGTTTCTTTATAAGATTTGATAAAGGTATTTTTACTGGGCAAACGCTATCACAAGCAGTACATAATGAGCAGACATAAGGCAGGTTTTTAAAGTCTTTATATCCACCAAGTAGTGGCGTTAAGACGGCACCAACAGGGCCTGGATAGATAGAATCATATCCTTGCCCCCCAATATGGCGATAAGCAGGGCAAGTATTCATACAAGCACCACAACGGATACAACGTAAAATATCTTTAAATTCAGAACCAATGATCTTCGAGCGGCCATTGTCCACAATAACAAGATGGAAATCTTCTGGGCCATCAACGTTGTCATTCTCTTTAGGGCCAGTAAGCCATGTATTATAGCCCGTTAAACGTAACCCTACTGCACTACGGGCCAACATGGTAATTAAGATATCTACCTCTTTAAAAGTAGGTGCAATACGTTCCATCCCCATCACCGCAATATGCGTTTTGGGTAATGTTGTACTTAATCGTGCATTACCTTCATTAGTGACTAAACAAACAGAGCCTGTTTCTGCTACCGCAAAATTACACCCCGTAATACCGATATCGGCAGTAAAAAAATCGTCTCTAATGTTCTGGCGAACAAAACGCGTCATTTCTTCTGGTGTATCTGAGCCGTTATAACCCAGTTTGTCATGAAATATTTGACGTATCTGAGCTCTATTTTTATGAATAGCAGGGACCACTACATGAGATGGGGCATCTTTTGCTTGTTGAAGAATAAACTCGGCTAAATCGGTTTCAATAACATTAATACCTGCATTTTCTAATACAGGGTTTAAGCCAATTTCTTCCGTCACCATTGATTTGGCTTTGACTATTTTTTTGGCTTTTTTCTCTTTTGCAATATTGAGAATATATTGAGAGGCTTCTTCTTTCGTTTGAGCAAAGAAAACATGCCCACCATGTTGTTCTATTTTTTCAGATAATTGATATAAATAGGCATCTAAATTAGCAAGTACATGATCACGGATCTGCGCCGCTCTATCCCGCCAATCCTCCCAGTGTCCTAATTCATCAACCATTTTTTGACGATTACGGCCAATAGTTTCTTGCGCATTAGCAACGGCTTTTTGCATAATTTGATCGTGAACTTGACGATCAATTAGCGTTTTAAAAGGAAGAGAGCTTGTTTTTAATGACATAATTCCTCCTCATTGCTCATCAATACTTGCGCAATATGCATCACTTTAACTGGACGACCTTCTCTCTCTAAACGACCACCTATATTTAATAGGCAACTGACATCCGCACCAATTAAATAGTCAGGATGAACATCCATAATGTGATGAACTTTTTCTTTGACCATTTCACCTGAAATTTCAGCCATTTTTACCGAAAACGTCCCCCCAAAACCACAACAGGTTTCCATATTGTCAAAAGGTAATAATTCTAGCCCTTTTACATGACGTAATAGTGTGAGTGGCTCTTCTTTCACTCCCATTTTACGAAATAAGCTGCAAGACGGGTGATAAACAGCTTTTCCTTTAAGGCTTGCACCTACATCAACAATATTTAATTGATTAACGATAAAGGAGGTGAGATCAAACATGCGATTAGCTATTTTTTCTGCACGAATAGCCCAGTCAGGTTCATTTACCAGATATTTAGCATAACTTTTAATAGCAAAAGAACATGATCCAGCAGGAGAAATAATAGGATAGTCATTAACTTCAAAGGTTTTAATCAAGTTTTTCATCGCTGGAATGGCATCTTTAATATATCCACTATTAATAGCAGGTTGACCACAACAGCCCTGTTTTTCGAGAAAATGAACTTGACAGCCTAGTTTTTCTAACAGCAATACACTATCTCTTGCCATCTGAGACTTTAAGGCGTCACCAATGCATGTTACATAAAAATTAACATCCATACTTATGCTCCCATTGCTTTTATCTATGTAGAGTAAGTAAATAAGCCGAGACTCATTTGTATGACAAATAGTGTTGCATAAAAATAATGTTAAATATATGTGTATAAGTGTTTTTTTTATAAATTTACAGTTTTCAAGAAATAAAGAAATGGGAATATAAAGGGTATTTATGATTATTTTTTAATAAAAACAATTTATTACTGTGGCAAATTGAGGGAGTTTATTAAGTCTAGTTTTATTACGATAAATAAAGAATTTAACGTAAGTGAAATAGAATAAACGCAAAAAAGCCAACCCAGTGGGTTGGCTTTCTCGTCTTATTTAATGCTTGGCAGTTCCCTACTCTCACATGGGGAGACCCC
>NZ_CAWQNB010000046.1:0-5450 GCF_963896135.1 Proteus sp. G2609
ACACAAAATCAGCTGACCGCATGCTTTACACCGAAAGGGGATTGTTGGCACTATACTTATGATGCTTTTGGTCGACGTTTGAGTAAAACCAAAACCGTTGACAGTGACTTAGCCCATATAGACCCATTATTTCCGCAGATTAAGCCTAAAATCACCACGTGGCGCTATTTATGGTCGGGAGACCAATTGATAGAAGAAACGCCGATATATGCCGATGGTACTCTTGCGGTGTCTCAGAAAATCCAATGGCTGTATCAACCCGGAGAGATAACGCCCACCGCGCTATCAACAGGGCAAACTGCACTATGTGGTCACCGATCACCAAGGAACCCCGCGAGAGATATTCAGTGAAGGCGGGCAAGCCAGTTGGGCAGGACGGCTGAATACATGGGGCCAAATGCAGTTTTGGCGTTACCGAGAAGGCAAGGCGGAGAATGATCCTAATTACACCGAATGTCCTTTTCGTTTTGCGGGGCAATATGAAGATGAAGAAAGTGGCTTTATAATCGCTTTCGTTATTATGATAAGGAGATAGGGCAGTATTTTTCCCCAGACTCGATAGGGTTATTGGGTGGGCTGAATCCATATGGGTATGTGCATTGTCCGACGGGTTGGGTTGATCCGTTTGGGTTGAGTGGAACGTCTCAATTAAATGCATTTCAAAATGCTAATTTCGCCGACTCCCAAAAATTAACTCAGCATTTCGAAAAACATGGCCATGAGTTCAGAGCTACTTCAGAAGCTGAATATTTAAAAATTGGCCGAGATGTAATAGAAAAAGGTCATAAAGTTGAGTACTATTACAAACCATTAGAACAATACCGTACTGGCTATGTAATGTACATGAGAAATACGAAAAGAGGTGATGTACAAATGGCATTTGTAGGTATTAACCCTCAAGGTCAGATAGCAACTATACACACAAAAAGTGGTAAAGACGTTTGGAAATTACTCAATGGTAATAAAGATGAAAAAGTTATCAATCTTATACCTAGAGATGCTAATGGGTTATAATACATGAAATATTATGCAGAAGTAGTTTCATTAAATCCAAATGTTGAAGAAGAAGTAACGATTTCACTTGGTGACATTACACTTACGTGTTTTATTTGTAACCTAAATAATCCAATAAAGTTAAATGAAATTTATTTAGTTGAGCTTGAACTCGAAATTTTCGATGAAGTAAGAGCTAAGTTGGCCACTGATATATTACCAAAACAAATAGGTGATTCTTTTGCATACGAATTAAATGGTTATTTGCTAGAAAATAAAATTATTATATCTAATATAATTCTTCAAGATGATTTGTTATATGAAATTTCATTTTATGAAAATAAATATGTTTGTATTTATATAGATAGAATTAACATTTCATTTTTCAATTAATATAAGGATAATAAAGGCAATGTTTATTATCCTTTTGAAATTCCATAGTCTATCGGTAAGCTAGTTATATACTCTACCATCAGTTCGCAAATTGAGTGTTTTCTCGTACAGAGTTGCACTTGTTGTTGATTTTGCTGCTTAATCGCTCGAATATCTTCGCTGTCTGGTGTCAATAAAGCGTGACGCTATTTATGGTCGGGAGACCAACTGATAGAAGGAACGCCGATATATGCCGATGGCACTCTTGCGGAGTCTCAGCAAATCCAATGGCTGTATCAATCCGGAGAGATAACACCCACCGCGCGTTATCAACAGGGCAAACTGCATTATGTGGTCACCGACCACCAAGGAACCCCGCGAGAGCAAGGCGGAGAATGACCCTAATTATACCGAATGTCCTTTTCGCATTGCGGGGCAGTATGAAGATGAAAAAAGTGGCTTTATAATCGCTTTCGCTATTATGATAAGGAAACAGGGCAGTATCTTTCTCCAGACCCTATAGGGTTATTGGGTGGGCTGAATCCATATGGGTATGTGCATTGTCCGACGGGGTGGGTTGATCCGTTTGGGTTGAGTGGTACTTCAAAACTTAATAATGCATCAGTTGAAAATAACCCCCGATTCTTGGTTGATGCTAAAGGTCAAGTTTTAGATTTAGAGTATTTTAGAAATCTAAAATTTGATGGGCAGATAATTAATGCTGGAAGAAGTGGTAATAAGTTACCTGCAATAGGAGAGCCTGGTACTTACTCTAAAACAACAGGCGGACATGTAATTGTTTACGGATCTGATGGTAGACGAATGGCTGACATATCTAAGGAGCGAATTAAAATTGTCGAGTGGAATAAGGATCCAAGAGGACAGTATCATTATAGAACTGGAAGTGATACGAAATTTGCAAATAGAGAAATACCCGATGAAATTAAAAAGTTATTGGAGTGAAAATGAAAAATTATCCAAGTATAGTATCTAATGCTCTTATAGCGATATTTCCAACTCCTTTTCCGTTGAACTATAGCTTACCTAATTTTGTTTCGAATTGTGTGGGATTAGAAGCAGTTTTAGCCTGTGCAGGATTATTTTGTCCTGAGATTATTGAAATTGATGGTGCTATTTATCGATGTGAGAATAATGATGGAAAAATGACACCATATGAGGGGTACGGTAAAGATAAAAAAACCTTGGAAAAGGTTAATAACGTTTTTTCATTCAATGATTTCTTTCTATCTACAACTGAAGATGCAGCTTGTTCTAGTGAAGTATTAATGACTGAATTCAGTGAGGTTCTAAAGTATTTTTGGGGTATTAGATTAAAAAGCCTTTACCCAAATAAAACATTTGCATTTATTATCACTGATGATGGTTTATATGGAGAAGAAGGTTTTTGTATGACCTTTTATGAAGTTGAATAATAAAAGTTTATAGCCAGAAGATCTTCCAATCTTCTGGCTTCTTCGTTTTTAAGAGCGGTTCAGCTTACACTTTAGCTACTGATATATTATTCCACCATTAGCCAGCGTATCGTGTTTTTTATTGCACTCAGTTGCGCTTGCTACTGTTAGTTTTGTTGTTTAATTACTCGGGCGCTTTGCTGTCCGGTATCAATACCAAACACTTGTTTAAAATCTTCACGATAAGGGTGAAAACTGTCTCAAATCTGCGCCTTTTAACCACGGCCTCTAAGGTGTATCGCGGGCGGTGGTACAGTTTTGTTATCGCTCCTCCGCATAATTAAAAAATTGTCCATACACGCGGTTTTGCCCCAGAGAATGGCTCTATTTATGGGGAGTGGACAGTACTCTTGCTACGTCTCAGCAAATCCAATGGCTGTATCAACCCGGAGAAATAACGCCCACCGCGCGTTATCAACAGGGTAAACTGCATTATGTAGTCACCGACCACCAAGGAACCCCGCAAGAGATATTCAGTGAAGGCGGACAAGCCAGTTGGGCAGGACGGTTGAATACGTGGGGCCAAATGCAGTTTTGGCGTTACCGAGAGGGCAAGGCGGAGAATGACTCTAATTATACCGAATGTCCTTTTCGCTTTGCGGGGCAATATGAAGATGAAGAAAGTGGCTTGTATTATAATCGCTTTCGCTATTATGATAGGGAAACAGGGCAGTATCTTTCCCCAGACCCCATAGGGTTATTGGGTGGGCTGAATCCGTATGGGTATGTGCATTGTCCGACGGGGTGGGTTGATCCGTTTGGGCTGACGGGTGGTAAGGGGAATAAGGGGGCTCCAGTAACATCTAGTTTTATAAATGATGATATTATTAACCATTCCGCAAAAGGAGATTGGAAAGAAGCTAGCTCTATGCCTCCAAGAGATAGAAAAACCTTTCCAAATGGTGTTCGAGTGGGAAATATACCGAGTCACGCATCGAAAGCAAAACGCTCAGGGACAGCGCAGTCATGGTTTCCTGAAAACTGGAGTGACGCTGATATTAAAGATGCAGGGCAAGCAATATGGAGATCATCGAATAGTGTCCGAGTTGATATGCCTTCTGGGGGAGTTATGGTCTCAGGTACGCATAATGGTGTATTTATTCGTATTGTCCGCGACCCTAAAGGGGGAGGCTCTATATTCCCTGATAACACAATTCAACCATGATGGACTTGTACTAATATGAAATATAGAATGAATGAAATTAAAATAAAATGTGATGAAATCCTTCTAGTCAATATGTGGTATAATTTGGATGAGTCATTTTTTTGGCCAATTATGGAATTAATTGACCTCGATGATGATTCACTTATAAAAATATATAGCACTATTGAAGAAAAATATCTTAAAATTTTATATCATGAAACAGTTATTGTTCCTGTAGTTGAATCAACTCAATGCGAAAAATTTGTTGACTATATTAAAAGCGCTAGTAATAGTAAATCGAATTTCATTGATGACATTCTAGTTAATGATCTTGAATCAGCTTTGTTTATTAATTATGAAGAGCCTAATTCCCCTACTAAAATAAAATATTTTAGTAGGGTTTATTCAAAGTTAAAAAGAATCATAAAAAATGACCAAGACAAACCTTGGAATGAAAAGAGGGTTAAAGAAATATTGAATCAGATTGTAATTATCTCAAGTGAAAACAAGTCTGAGTACTTTACTTATATACAAGTATATTGGCTTAGTATTTATTTTAATCAGTACAGAAAGTTTAGTAGTGATATTAATAGTATAGAGTTATACAAAAAAAAGTTATCAGATATATTTCCATGTGCTAGACTTTAATGATATATAAAATATTATATAAAAGTAATTGCACAGAATCCAATAATTGAAGAAGTGACAATTTCCCTTGGTGAAGCTGTACTTACATGTTTTATCTGTGATTTAAATAATCTAATAAAATTAAATAATATTTATTTAGTTGAGCTTGAAATCGAAGTTTTCGATGAATTAAGAGCTAAGTTGGCCACCTATATTTTACCAAAACAAATTGGAGTTTTTTTCGTATATTTTTAATCAATTTACCAAAATAGTTAATGGTGAAAATTTAACTTTTATAATTAAAGATTCTCTTTTTGCAGGGCCTAGTGGAAAGTTTGCTCACTTTGAATCTACTTGGTAAGTGATGAATGATGGAACTTTAAGATTAACAATGATGATCCCTAAATTATGATTGAACAATTTGATAACCAAATATTAGATATTTTTGGAATAGAGCCAGATAGTTTTGATGTGGATTTTTTACAATGGAATTATACTTTTAGTAAAGAAGGCATCAAATTATTTTTTGTATACTCTATGGATAAAACAGTATCTATTTCACTGTATTTAAATGATATTTCAATTGCTTTTTGTTTTGGTTATGGATTGGAAACATTGAGTATAAAAGATAATAAAATTTATGGTGACTTTGATTCTAATTGCGGTAAAAGAACGTTAGAACTAGATCCTATAAATATTACATTTAAATGGATAGATAAGCTTTCATAAGCCAACAATAGTTGTTTAGTTTAGCATATCGCTCCTTGTATATTCAAAACCACAAGGGGCGATGCTACAGCTATTTCAGCAACAGCAAGCAGGACGGGTGACTCGCCGTTACA